>CACXAG010000049.1 GCA_902765585.1 uncultured Prevotellaceae bacterium | reverse complement strand
TGCTGCGACTGATGACGCAGGACGAGCGCGAACAGATGGAGACTATGCTGCGCACCGCCCAGCGCAACAGCGGCAACGACTCCATCGACGTGAAGAAGCTGATGACCAGCCTCACCTACCCCGTGGGTATCGAGCTCGACAAGGCCATGGCCAACCCCGGCAGCGACGACGACCCGCAGCTGCGCGAGGGCGACCGCATCGTGGTGCCGCGCTACGACGGCACGGTGAAGATCAACGGCGAGGTGCTCTACCCCAACACCGTCTACTTCAAGGAGGGCAAGAGTGCCGACTACTACATCGACCTGGCTGGTGGCACGACGTCGACAGCCAAGAAGAGCCAGACCATCATCATCTACATGAACGGCATGGTAGCCAAGGCCGACCGTAAGCACAAGCCGCGCCCGGGCTGCCAGATTGTGGTGCCCACGAAGCGCCAGAGACGTGGTCTCGGACTGGCTGAATGGATGAGCATCGGAACCAGTGCCGCTTCGCTTGGTACCATGTTCGCAACCATTGCCAACATACTTAAATAAAGGTTAAAAGGTAAAGATGGAAGAGCAGAAGCAAAAAATCATCAATATCAATGCCGTGGAGGTCGTCCGCCTCCTGCTGGCTGACAAGCGCAAGGTGGCCATCTACTCGTGTGTGGCCGGTGTCATCGGCGTACTGCTGGCCTTCGGCACGCCCAAGGTCTACAAGTCTACCGTCATGCTGGCTCCCGAGGAGTCGGGCGGCGGTTTCTCAGGCAGCATCTCGTCGCTGGCAGCCATGGTGGGCATGAACATGAAGATAGGTCAGACGGGCGATGCCCTTTATCCGGAAATATACCCCGACCTGATGCAGTCGACGCAGTTCATCGTGGGACTCTTCCCCGTCAAGGTAACAACACAGAAGACCAACGAGAGCTACACCTACCAGGACTACATCCAGAAGCACCAGAAGCTGGCCATCCTGGAGTATCCCAAGTCGTGGATCGGCAACATCGTCGAGAAGCTGAAAGGTGACACCCAGCCTGGCCCCGGCCACGTGGTGGATCCTTTCCGCCTGACCAAGAAGGAGGACGATGTGGCCAAAAGCATCAAGAGCAAGATAGACTGCTCGGTGGACAAGAAGACCAACGTCATCACCATCGTCGTCGAAGACCAGGACCCGCTGATAGCCGCCACCATGGCCGACTCCGTGCAGCAGCACCTGCAGCTGGCCATCACCGACTACCGCACCAAGAAGGCCCGCGTGGATCTGGAGTACATGAACCAACTGTTCGACGAGGCCAGTCAGCAGTACCGCAAGGCTCGCCAGAAGTACGCCTCGTTCGGCGATGCCAACAGCAAGGTGGTGCTGCAGTCCGTGCAGTCGCAGTTGGACGACCTGGAGAACGAGATGCAGCTGAAATACAACATCTACACGCAGGTCGTGGAACAGCTCCAGCTGGCCAAGGCCAAGGTCCAGGAGCGCACGCCGGCCTTCACCATCGTCCAGAACGCCACTGTGCCCATCAAGCACAGCAGCCGTCCGAAGATTGTCACCCTCATCCTATGGATGATGCTCGGCTTCCTGGTGCGCTTCTGCATGATAGGCTGGAAGAATCGTCAGAAGTTCATAAACATCTAAGTCTTGAGACGGCATCCTTATATCCTCGCAACACTTGCAGCTACACTACTCGCCATCGTAGTGTGGCTTTTTGTGCCTAAGGAGTACACCGCCGTCACCAAGCTCAGCGACGAATATAGTGAAACTGATTTGTCTGTCGGTCTTGACAAGATTAAGACACAGCTCAAGATAGCAACAGGTGGGTATAATAGCGGACTAAATGACATTGAGATATATTGCAAATTATTAAAAACTGATAACTTTGCACAGGCTATCGCTCACAAAAGAGTACCACAATCCACATTGACCTATGGTGAATACCTTCATCAAGAAGATACCATTGCTGCCATCAAGGAACGTATTAACTATAATTGTAGCAGCAAACAGCAAACCCTAACCATCAGTTTTACAGACCGCGATGCTGTAATAGCATCTCAAATGCTTGATAGCATCACATCTCAACTGCAAAATACTATCACAGCATATAGGCGTTCTGTTGCACAAGCTTCATTACTGGAAATTCAAAAGGAGATTAACCAAGCCAAGCATCAATATAGCCATACCCAACATGCTTTTGATGTCTTTGTAGACACACACGGAAAGCAGCATTCATACGAAGTCGAACAAGAAAGAAAAGCCTTAGAAAATGAAGTATTCTTGGCGTACAACCACCTTCAAGAGGTCTCACAACAATATGCGCGTCAAAAAGCACTTACCCAACGATCTTATTGTTCATTTGCTGTAGTAAAATCCAATACGCTCCCTCAAGAGAGCAACGACTACCTGATTGGTTATCTTCTTAGTTTTATCATCATTTCACTCCTTGTCACACATGGTTTCATACTTTATAAAAGAGGCAGAAAAGAGAATATTTCATTTACAGACTGGGGAGATATCTTCTCACCATGGTCTGTGAGTATTCTAATTTGGTTAGGTGTTTTAGGATTCTATTACCTCTTAAATACTGATTTGTATCCTATTACAAGGCAATTCTATTATTGTCTAATCATTTGGCTTCCAATATTCTGTATTTGTTCCTATTTGACCTATTGTCTTCAGCCACAAGAGAATAGTGCATCCATCCAGCAGAAGTATATATATTCCAACCAATATATATTCAATTTCTTCTTTATTGTTTCACTCATCATCACTCCTCTCTATGTGTACAAAATCTTGCAGATTGTCTTAACGTTTAGTTCTGAAGATCTCATGAACAATATACGAACCTTAGCCGTCCACGGAGAGGGTGTCGGTTTTCTGAGTTACTCCAATGTCATCAACCAGTCGTTGTTTGTTGTAGCAATATGGTCACATCCTAAAGTTCCGATGTGGAAAGTGATCACTTTAGCGCTGGCATGCATACTCAACTCATTGGCCATCATGGAGAAAGGTACAATTTTCTTTGTATTCATCTGTATTATGTTTATACTATTCGAAAAGAAGAAAATTAAATTAGAATCAATAGCGATCGCCGGCATACTGCTTCTTGCATTCTTTTATTTTTTCAACTTAGCACGTTCCGGAGAAAACAGCGACTACCAGAAAAACGAAACATTGCTTGACTTCTTTGCCATGTACGCTCTTTCTCCACCCGTGGCTTTTTGCCAATTGCTTCCTGAGGTGACACAGCAATTCGGCACAAACACCTTTGAGTCAATTTACCTTTTCCTAAGACGCTATGGCGCAGATGTTGTTGTCAAGGAAAAACTGCAGGAGTTTGTCTTTGTCCCTATCCCCACCAACGTCTATACCATGTTCCAGCCGTTCTTCATTGATTTCGGCTACAAGGGTATCGCCTTCTTTGCAGCCATCTATGGTACGATGTCTGGATATTTTTACCGGCTATTTAGGAATGCGAATGGCTTTGGCAAGTGCATATATACATACATTGTCAATGTATTGATATTACAGTTCTACCAAGAGAATATTTTCTTAAGCCTCGTATTTGTTCTGCAATTTACTTTCTTTGTATTTATACTTACCCAGGAAAGAATAACTATATCATTCCATCAACAACCGATCAAGCATGCCCCAGAACACGAATAGCCGTCAACGTTCCAGCCTCCTGCGCAAGAACATCGCCGCCTCCTTTCTTCTGAAGGGGTGGTCGGCAGTCATCGTGCTCCTGATAGTGCCTGTCACCATCAACTGCTTAGGCGAATACAACAACGGCGTGTGGCTGACCATCAGCAGCGTCATGCTATGGATAGACAACCTCGACATCGGTCTGGGCAACGGACTGCGCAACAAGCTGGCGGCCTATCTGGCCCACAAAGAGGTGCAGCGTGCCCGCTCGCTGGTGTCCTCGACCTTCGCCATGCTGACCGTCATCATCATCCCCACCCTGCTGCTACTGCTGGCGCTGGTCATGAGCTGCGACACCTACGGCATGCTGAACGTCGACCCCGCAAGGACCGGCAACCTGGACCAGGTGCTGATGCTGACCATCACGCTGGTGTGCACCACGTTCGTCTTCAAACTGATTGGCAACTTCTACATGGGCCTGCAACTGCCTGCCGTCAGCAACCTGCTCATCGTCATGGGACAGACACTGGCACTCCTGGGTACCTATATCGTCTACTGTAGCGGCAGCCACTCGCTCATGCACATTGCATTGGTGAACACCGCCGCACCACTCATGGTCTACCTGCTGGCATTCCCCTACACCTTCTGGCACCGCTACCCGCAGCTGCGTCCCAGCCTGCGGCTCGTCAACCTGCGTGAAGCCCGAGGCGTCGTCGGCATGGGTCTGCAGTTCTTCTTCATCCAGGTGTCGGGCGTCGTGCTGTTTATGACGGCTAACATCCTCATCTCGCGCTTCTTCACGCCGGCACTCGTCACGCCCTACCAGATAGCCTACCGCTATTTCAGCATCATGCTGGTGTTCTTCACCGTTGTCTGCATGCCCTTCTGGAATGCCACCACCGACGCCTACGAACGCGGCGACCTCCAATGGATATTCCAAGCCACCAAGAAGCTCCGGCTGATGACGACAGGCATCATCGTTGGCATGATTGTGATGGTTCTCGTATCTAATATGGTCTATGCCATCTGGATAGGCGACGAGTGCAGCATTGACATCCGCATGAGCATCGCCGTCGCCGTCTACATCTTCATCCTCATCTACAGCATGCGCTACAGCTACTTCATCAACGGCATCGGCAAGCTGCGCCTGCAGCTCATCTTCACCACGGCGGCAGCCGCCCTCTTCATACCGCTGGCCTATGTCGTGGTACATTGGACTGGCGACATCATCTGGTTCTTGGCGGTCATGAGCCTGGTCAATATCCCGGGACTCATCGTCAACCGCATACAGTTCCACAAACTCATCAACGGCACAGCAACAGGAATATGGAACAGATAAATGATAGTCATAGAATTCTTTTCGTACTTGTCTTATATAAATGTACGGTAGAAAAATCAAGGACGTTTCAAACGTTGCTTGCGGACTTTCCTCATCATCAAGCCCATCTTTTCATTTATGACAACTCTCCTTATCACCAAGAAACAAATATTCCAGTCGCCGAGTATGTCCACGACACAGCAAATGGCGGAATCGGGAAAGCTTACAATACTGCCTGCCAATATGCGCAAACACATCAATACCACTGGCTGATGCTGTTAGACCAAGACACGGCATTTCCCCCAAATGCCATCGCTCAGTATTATAAAGCCATTGCCGACAATCCCAACATACAAATGATAGCACCTCGGCACCAGATAAAAACCGGAGAATTCATGTCGCCCACTCATTACCGCATGAAGACATCCCACCTGCAAAGCGACACGCTCTATGGAATAGTTAAATTCAAACAAGCAGCCCCCATCAATAGTGGCATACTTGTTTCTATAGCTTCATTCTTAAAAGTTGGTGGATATGACGAACCTGTCTGGTTAGATTTCTCTGACATTCGTTTTATTGAGAAATACAAGCGTCATTACCATTCTTTTTATGTAATAAAAGACCTGGTATGTGTTCAGAATTTTTCATCAGAGGAAACTGACCTCGAATGCATCTTCAGACGCTATCTTATCTATTTGGAATGTGCTGCCAACTATCCCAAAGAAACCGTCTTAGACACTATCGCCATGACATTGACGACACTTCGTATAACGCTTTCACGCACACTCAAAGAAAAAAAAATCAGATACCTTCACGCATATTGGAATATATATATTAGGAAGTCCAGACATGAATCATAATATCATTGTACTTATGTCGACCTATAATGGCGAAAGATTTCTCCAGCAGCAAGTCGATTCCATCATCAGACAAGAAGGGGTAAACGTCCACTTGCTTGTAAGAGATGACGGCTCCACCGACCAGACACTCTCCATGCTCGAGCAATACAAGGCAAAAGGAGCACTTGACTATTACCAGGGGGGAAATCTGGGGTCGGCACGTAGTTTCATGCAATTGCTGAAAGATGCTCCAGCGGCTGAGTACTATGCTTTCTCCGACCAGGACGACTATTGGCTGCAGGACAAGCTGTGGACGGCCGTCCAGCACATTGGCAATTCGGAAAGTCCGGCATTGTATTTCTGTCAGACGCAATTGGCAGACAAGGACCTGAACCATCTTCCGACCCCAAGGCTCAATCCTATGGGTACTTTTGGTGAATCATTGGTTTACCAGTTTATCGGAGGATGCACAATGGTGATGAACAAAGCCCTAAGAGACATTGTCATCACCTACGAGCCCAAGTTCCTGCAAATGCACGATGTATGGATTTATTGTATTGCAAAAGCTATCCATGCAAACGTCCATTACGACCCCACGCCTCACATGTTATACAGACAGCATGACAGGAATGTGGTAGGACAAGGATATGGCCGGTTGAAAGAGTGGAAAAGACGCTTCCGTAGAGTAGTGCAGGAAGGAAGACAGGAGCGCTATCACATCGCTGTCGAACTGCAGCAAGGTTTCAAGGCATTGATGAGCCATGAGAATGCTGAATTGCTAAACAGTTATATCCTCGCAAAACGCAGCATCGTCAGGCGAATAGCTCTCATATTCGACAAGCGTCTTAGGTGTTCGGACGCTGGCACATATCATAGATTTATCTTATCTTTATTACTAAACACATATTAGGGAGATGGAAGATATTAAAGTTTCATTGATTACAATCTCATACAACAGCAGGAAGAGCATAGAGGCAACCATCAAGAGCGTCCTTGCTCAGGACTATCCGCATATTGAATACATCATTGTCGATGGCGGATCCACAGATGGCACCATGGACATTGTCAACCACTATAAAGACCGTATCGCCAAGATTATTTCTGAGCCTGACCGTGGCATCAGCGACGCATTCAACAAAGGAATAGCCTTGGCTACTGGCCATCTCATCGGTATAGTCAACTCCGACGATCTGGTCATCCCTGGCGCCATATCCAATGTGGTTTCTGAATATGAAGAAGGCATTGACATCTATCGGGGTAATTTGATTATAGAGAACCATAAGACTAATTCAAAATACAGAGAGATTCCATCCATGCAGTTCTCCATAACCCCCGTTTTTGTATCTGTTTCCCATGGTGCCACTTTTGTTACCAAGGATGCCTATCTGAAATACGGGGCTTACGACGTTAAGATGCGGTATGCCATGGATTTGGACTTTCTCATACGCAGTTACAAGCAGGGAGCCAGGATGAAATACATCAATCACGACATAGAAATATTCAACACCGGAGGTGTCACCAATACCCCACTTGAAAAGAAGAAACAGGAATACATCTATCTGGCAAGGAAAAACGGGGCAAGCATGCTACGTGCCTATTGCTTTTACTATTCGATGAAAGTCGTCAACTGGGGTAAAAAAGCGCTCGACCTGATAGATCCTGACCTCAAGAAAAAAATAAGAATGAGAAGACAATAAAACGCCCATTCTAACATTATATATAATGTAAAACAGCACAAATTATGAAACTGTTCAATATCCTTCTGCATATATGGCACAAGCCGGTGTTCAAGCGCGCTATCCTGTTCTTCGCAAGCCTGGTGCCCGACAAAATATATATTCAAATGACCGCCAAGGGCAAGCTGGGATATAGCATCAACCTCGACACCCCGCTGACGTTCAACGAGAAGCTGAACTGGCTGAAGCTCTACAACCGCAACCCGCTATACACACGCATGGCCGACAAGTACGAGGCCAAGGGCATCGTCGCCGAGCGCATCGGCAGCCAGTATGTCGTCAGGAACCTCGGCTGCTGGCAGTCGTTCGACGACATCGACTTCGACGCCCTGCCCGACCGCTTCGTGCTGAAGTGCACCCACGACAGCAGCGGTGCCGTCATCTGCCGCGACAAGCGCACCTTCGACCGCGCCGCCGCCCGCAAGCGCATCAGCCTCACCATGCAGATGAACTACTTCTACGCCTGCCGCGAGTGGCCCTACAAGAATATCCCCCACCGCATCATCGCCGACGAACTGCTGGAAGAACCCGGCGTCGCATCCTCACCAGGCACCGAGGCAGCACCCCTCAACGACTACAAGTTCTGGTGCTTCAACGGCGTACCACGCTACATGTACTGCACGGTGAAGAGCAACGACGTCTATGAGAACTTCTACGACATGGACTTCCACATAGCCGACATCCGCCACGGTTTCCCGCGACACATACCCGAGTTCGAACGTCCCGAAGCCTTCGACGAGATGCGACGGTTGGCCGCCCGGCTCTCAGAGGGCATCCCCTTCGTGCGCGTCGACTTCTTCTACGTCGGCGGAAAAATCTATTTCGGCGAGTTCACCTTCTTCGACTGGGCCGGCCTGCAACCCTTCGACGACCGTCAGCAGGACCTCGACCTCGGAAAGCTCATCACCCTGTCGGGGGAAAAGATTAAAGATTAAAGATGAAAGATTAAAGATTCTCTAATTCTTAATTTTAGGATATATGCGCAAGCTCTACATGGTAGTCAACGAGGACAGGTTCTTCCTGTCACACCGCAAGGAAATAGCCCTCGCCGCCCAGCAGGACGGCTGGCAGGTCACCATTGTCTGCAAGGATACTGGCCAGCGCAGCGACGTCGAGGCCCTCGGACTGCCCATGATTGACCTACCCATCAACCCCACAGGCACCAACCTCCTTGAGGAGCTGCACACGCTGTGGTTTCTCTACCGCCTCTACCGCCACGACCGTCCTGACGTTGTCCATCATGTCGGTGTCAAGAACATCCTCTGGGGCGGCATCGCTGCCAAACTAGCCAAAATCCGGGGAGTCGTCAATGCCGTCAGCGGCCTCGGCGTGCTCTTCTCCGGCGACAGCTACAACCTCAAGACGCGCCTCATCATGGCTGCCATGCGCTACGCCAACCGCCGCCAGCGCGTGTCGCTCATCTTCCAGAACCTGGAGGACCGCCAGCTGTTCATCACCAAGCGCATAGCCACCACCGCCCAATGCGAGTATATCAAGGGCTCGGGCGTCAACCTGCGCGAGTTCGCCTATACCCCCGAACCGCCATACCCCCCGGTGAAGGTCATCCTCACCGCCCGCATGGTGCGCGAGAAAGGCATCGAGACGCTCATCCAGGCCGCCGAACTGCTGCGTCCCGAAATGCAGGGACGCGTCATCTTCCAGCTCTGCGGCGGACTGCACAACAACCCCAAGGGCTACAAGGACTACGAACTGCAGGCCCTGTGCGACGGCGAGTACATCCAATGGCTCGGCCACCGCAGCGACGTCTGCCAGCTGCTCATGCAGAGCCACATCGTCACCCTGCCCAGCTACTACCGCGAGGGACTGCCCAAGTCGCTCATTGAGGCTGCTGCCATCGGGCGCCCCATCGTCACCACCGACTCCTACGGTTGCAAGGACACCGTTGTCCACGGCGTCAACGGCTTCCTCATCCCCATCCAGGACCCCCAGGCTCTGGCCGACCGCCTGCGCCAGCTCATCAACGACCCCGCCCTGCGCGAGCGCATGGGCCGCGCCAGCCGCCAGAAGGCCGAACTCGAATTCTCCGTCGACCGTGTCATCGACCACCACCTCGGCCTCTACCGCAAGAGCCTCTGAGTTGACAGTTTGGTTTTGACAATCGGGTTTCCTGCGCAAAATCATGGTTCTTGCGCATGCCGTTTTGCAGTTTTATGTGCGACAAAGTGGTATTTATGCGGAAAAAACGTAATTTTGCACTCAGAAATAAACAAAACTGCGCATTTCCATGACAGGAGCACATCTAGTTATCGCAGCCGTCATCATTGTGTTCGTGATTGCTTTTATCATCACGATGCTGGTATTGAATGCTAATGCAAAAAAGATCATCTCTACCAATACGAAGTTGGTGGAGAATCAGAACACGTTGCTCGAACAGAACAAGATACAGGGCAGTGAACTGGAGAAGCGGATGAGTGAACTTGCGGAACAGAAGAGCGAATTGGAGGAGCAGAAGGAATTGATAGAGATGCTGCAGCGGCAACAGGAGGAGTTGGCTGCACAGCTGAAACATAGTGCGAGGGATGAGGTGATGCAATTGCGCGAACAGACCCGTCAGCACCGTGAACATATCGAACTGATAGCCGACATGACCGATGAGGAAATGATGGCGTGGGTCGATCAGCAGATGGACGAGACACGTCTCTTCACAGACTCTAACCTGACCCTAAAGACTATGGCTAAGGCACTCGGACTAACCCAGAAGCGGCTTGGCGGATTGTTCAAGGACAGCCCCAAATACAATAGTTTAGGCGATTATCTCAATGAAAAACGTGTTCTTTATGCTTGTCGCCTTTTGCGCGAAGAACCCCAATGGACCATTGAGGCCGTTGGAGCTGAGGCCGGTTTCGGCGGTCGCCGCACTTTCCAAGTAGAAGTGAAGCGCCGGCTCGGCATTACTCCTTTGCAGTATCGGCAGTCACAAGCACCCTTCGCTGCACCCACGCATAGATGACGATGACAGCAATGGTGGGAATCTCCATCGGCAAATTAGCCAGACCCGATTCCGGCCCGAAGAGCAGGAACGAAAGAACGGGGATGATGCTGGAGATGAGGATATAGAGCGCCATCCAAATGCCCACCTGCCTCAGCCGACCCCGATAGCAGAAAGCTATCAGACAGCCGAAGGGCAGATAGACTAGCATCAGCGACACGGCGATAGGCAGTCCCACAGTTACTATTAAAACCGGGAACAACAGCGGCACGAATCCCGCAATGTTCAGCGCAATCACTATCCACCATGCCACGGTCATGGGCCTGTAGAGCGGCTTCATGCCCCGCATCAGTCCGAAGTACATCACCAGCGCCCCAAAGGTCTGTATAATAGCCGAGGCTAACGGTGCATGTTCTTCCATCCAGTGCATCAAAGGACTCCAGTTGATGGCAGCCTGCAAGAGGTAACACACAAACGCCGCCTCGATGAGCCAGCGCGGCAGTCCGCTGTCAACATGATTCACCCGATACTTGCTCTCAATGCTTTCTGCCGCCTCAAAAGCGACCTTATTATTTTCTTTTGATTCCATCTATCCTAGTTCTTGATGTTAGATTTCGTCCGTTCGAACGAATCGGCTGCAAAGGTACAAAGATTATTTCATATTCCTTTAAGCAACGTCCTTTTTCTCTTGTTTCCACCCTACAAACAATGCTAAAAGAGTACTTCCTGCGCAAAAGGCTTGCTTCTGCGCAACTATTTTTGCGGCTTTTCGGTCTTTTTTCCTGATAATAAAAGGAAAATTGTAAATTTGCAGTATAAACATATTGCCTGATGCTCACCCGCTGACTGCAAAAGAATGGTTGAATCGAGTGATAATCAATGAATACTAAGTAAATATTAAAAGCAAATAACAATGAAAAAGAGAAATGTTTTAGTATTAGTCATGGGGCTGGTCATAGCTATGCCAGCCAATGCGCAATGGGACCGTTGGCATACTTCTACTGCTATCAGCGGTGTGTTGGGAGTTGCAAGCAAGGCAATTGAATCGGCTGAGCGTAAGAAGGAAATGGAAATCCTTGCCCGCCAGAAAGTGGAGTTTGAGCAGAGCTTTCAGGATGCCATGACCGAGGCCAAGGATTTCGAGGCCAAGGAGAACTGGGAGGAAGCGCTCGAGAAATACGAGGAGGCGGCCAAGCTAAACTGTAAGTATGGATATACTGACCAGCATATTCTTTCAAGGAAGATCAGCAGTCTCTATGTCAAGGGTGGTCGTGAGGACGATGGGCCCAGTATTCTTCACAATGCAGAAGTGACGCTGGCCGACTATTCCGGTTACCGCTATATGCGTGAGAATCCCGTCTATGTGAATAAGAAAGGGGCAAAAGGCACAAAAATTCTCCGAGTAGCCTGTTCCGCCAGCGAGACACGCATTGAAATGGAGTGTGAGGCGGGCATTGCAAACGACGGAATATACATAAAAGGTTCTACTTATATCAAGGGGAATAAGGGTGGCAAACTGAATCTTGTCGGCGTGCAGAATGTAACAATGGCACCCGCTCGAACTAATATCCCCTGGCCTTATCAGAAACTGCGTTTCGCGCTCATCTTCCCTGCTCTTCCCGATGAAGCCAAGGAGTTTGACCTGATTGAGCCCTCCAGCACATGGCAGTTCAAGGACATCAAGTGCAAGTAGCTTAAAGATCAACACATCAATAATATAATACTGACCCGGTGAAAAGAATCACTTATATTATAATATTGTTACTCTGCATACCTCTGCTGATGCAGGGTGCAGAGATGACGCAACGGCAGGCTATGGATAAAGCCCGCACCTTTCTGCAGCAAAAGGGCCTCGCAGCATCTCGTCATGCAGCCCGTAGAAATGGCTATTCCGTCGCTTTATGCCTTCAATGCCGAAGGCGGCGGATATGTCATAGTCAGCGGTGATGACCGTGTAGAGACGATACTGGGCTATTCGCTTGACGGTTGTTTCGATGGAGCCGACATGCCTGACAACATGAGAGCCTGGCTGCAAGGCTATTCCCGTCAGGCAGAAATGGTTCGCCAGGGTCAGATGAAGACTGGAAGAAGGGCTGCTGCTGTCCGCAGCCGTATAGAGCCACTCGTGAAAACACAATGGAGTCAGAGAGCACCCTACAATCAGGAGTGTCCCATAGACATCAATACCAACATGCTGTCTGCTACTGGTTGTGTAGCCACGTCCATGTCTCAGATTCTCAATTACTGGCAATGGCCCAAGCAAAACCTGGAAGGCTTTACTACCGACGGTGGAGAGGTGGTACCGGTCACGACCTTCGACTGGGAGCATCTGCTTCCGACCTACACGGAAGGGAACTATACCGAAGAAGAGGCCAAGGCCGTAGCTCACCTGATGCGCTGGGCTGGCTGGAGTGTAGACATGAACTATTCGACCTCCATGTCCGGTTCAGCAAGTTCCACCATTGAAAGGGCTCTTCGCGACTGCTTCGGCTACGACAAGAACGTGCATTGGCTGAGTCAGGTTGACTACTCGCTTGAAGAGTGGGAGGATATAGTATACGCTGAGCTGGCCAACAGCCGTCCTATCATCTATAATGGATATAACAGCAACATGGAAGGGCACAGCTTTATTTGTGACGGCTACGATGGTGACGGCATGTTTCACTTCAACTGGGGATGGGCTGGGAAGTTCGACGGTTTCTTCCAGATACTGGAACTCAACCCCGGTGGCTCTGACGTAGGCGGCAGCCTGGCAAACCCCTGCTGGACAGACTTCCACGATATAGTGGTAGGTATCCAGCCCCCAACCGACGATCCTGCCATAGCGTATCTTCCGCCCACGGAGAGTAATGTTTCGATGTATGTCTACGGCGATAGCGAACTGACACGTGCCGACACGCATACTGCATTCCCGGAATTTTCCATACTTCGCTATTTCACGACGGCTCACACGGTGAACACCAAAGACCCCTATCGCTATGCACTATTGAAGGATGGGCAGATTCATTGTCTGTTGAAGGGACTTCAGGACTGCATGCAGGCTGTGGCTGGTCTGATTACGCTGAACAGGTTCACATGTCAGCTGCCAGACACCATCTCTGACGGTGAATACCGCTTGGTAGCAATGGAAAATAATGATAGAGAACCCTCATTAAACGATATAGTCCGTGGCTCTGACCGATTCCATATCCAGGTGACGGTTGATGGAACCAAACTTCATTTGAGACCGTCGCAGGGCGAAGCCCATCTGAAACTTAGCAATCCTGAATATGTGATGAACGAAGACGGAGAGACCGTTCGTACGCTGACATTTACCGTAGAGAATGAAGGCGAGGAGGAGTTTTTCGGTCATCTCTTCATTTATAAGCCAGGTTATTTCTGGACTTACGAGCGTGTCTGGCTCAAGCCGCACGAAACCTGCAGGACGACATTCTACAGAAGGACCAACTTGAACCCGATTCCCCTCAGGAGGGACGACCCCATCAGCGTGTATGCCGACCTGTTCTTCCACGAATGGGTCTATGGTTCGGAATACGATGCCCGCCCGGTAAAGTTAGGAAATATGACCATTAGCGGCGACAGGATTGACAATGAGCGGAAAATCATTAAGGGCAATGCCGTCGTACCAGTCTTTACGCTGACCAACCTCAGTGACATCGACTATGAAGGATCTACTAATGTCAGGGTTTATAATGCTGAAACTGGTGAGAGCGTCATCATCAATTCCCTAACATGGCAGGTGGCTGCGGGCAGCAGTTTTTCGGCAAGTAAGGATAATCTTGTGAAAGTGGGTGACTGGAAAAAGATATTCTTTGAATTCAGATATGAAAACCGGAATGCTGTTTGGGAGAGTGTCTGCTCAGACGTCTACACGATTGCTGCTGTCATCACTTCAATAACGCCTGATAATATGGTGACTGTTCACGATGACACCGAGGAATTTACAACCCCCGAAGATGCTACGGTAATATACATGGAGAGAGCACAGGTGAAACGTGTAAAACCCAACAGTAACCCCAATACCATGTTTTTCGTATCCAATACCTCCATCGAGGGCCTGGAAAATTCTATCGTGATTGACGAGAACAAGGAATCGGCAAGGCCTGTGATATTCGATACGCGTTATGACATGGGATTTAAGCATGAAGATGTTCCGCTCTATGAATCTGAGTTGTCGGGCATCGTGCATACCTTCACTCCTGAGGAAACGGACTGTTGGCTGCCGCTTGCCTTGTTCTCCACAACGAGTTTTACAGAAACAATAGTTGATGTGAACACGGGCGAAGATCTCAGTTCCAAGTTCAAGTTCTATGGTGTCAGTTTACTCGAGAAAGAAGATGCAGGTATCTCTTCAGGTGAAATACACGTGGAAGCGAAGAAATGCCACGGTGGATTCGACTTGTTGCGTGTCGATCCTTCGGTAGCTGGCAAGACGGTCATGATTGCTGGCGACACCAAGGTTCATACTTTATCCAGTAGCGTTTATTTCCCTGTCAATTGCGGATTCAGCTACTGTCATCAGACCCTGAGCAATATCTATGTCTTAGAGGGCAACAGCTTTGTCTGGCACGAACATTGTGAACTGAAACCCTTTACCACCTATCTGATGATTGACAAAAGAAGTGAAGTGCAGTACCCCAAGTCGTTTACCATCGTGAATGACGATGAGGCGGCAACTGCGGTCTTCGACCTAAATAAAAAAGAAGAAATAATAAATAATAAATGGTACGACCTGCAGGGCCGCCGTCTCTCTGTGCCCTCTGCATCCTCCGTGCTCCCGAAGGGAGTATATATAAAAGGTGGAAAGAAAGTAATCATCAAATAACAACACAAATTTAAATTTATAAACAAAAGACAATGAAAAAGATTCTAATGGCCGCAGTTGCCTTAATCTGCATGACAATGATAAGTGTAGTGCTGACCGCATGTGGCACCGAGGAGAAAAGCATTATCAAGTCTGAAACCGTAACGTACCAGCTCGTATACAACAATATGGAGTATGCTACAGGCCACGCTGAGGAGTTTAGCGCATTCAGCCGAGACATGACGAACGCCATGGAAAGTGTCGGTATGGTAGATATCAGCGAGAGCGACTTGATAAAGCGTCTGCAGGCCGTTGTTGATACTTACAATAATAAGTATTTAAGAGGCAACGTCGTCCTTCAGAAATCTTACAATGGCTCGTCAAACTGGACTATCGTCAAGACGTTCACGATGACTGCTGCCCAAAGTGAGTAATTGGTAATCATCCAATATTATAAGTCTAACTTTTAAAATCAATCAGTTATGAAAAAAATGATGATGATGCTGGTCGTGGCCATGGTAGCCCTGACAGCAAGTGCACAGAACACACTGCGCGAGAATGGAACCTTCACCCTGCAACCGAAAGTAGGTGTTGGCTTTGGTGTATTATCTGGTTCGTGGACCTCAGCTCCTGGCGTGGATAAAAAGACGCGCGTTGGATTGATAGCAGGCGTTGAAGGTGAGTATTACGTCAACAGTTGGTTCAGTGCCGCAGTTGGTGTCAACTACGCTCAGCAGGGCTGGAAGTTTAAAGGGGGCGATGTAAAGACTACCACTAAACTCGACTATCTGAACGTCCCCATCGTTGCCAACTTCTATGTGACCCCAGGACTGGCCCTGAAGACGGGTGTGCAGATGGGCTTCCTGATGAGTGCCAAGCAAGAGAGTACTGACATCAAGGATAACTGCAACAAGCTCAACATTTCTATCCCTATCGGTATTTCGGGCGAATACAATGATTTCGTGTTTGATGCACGCTACAACATCGCCGTGAGCAAGGTGAACAAACATGGCGATGACAGCCGCCGCAGCGACCTAATCACGCTGACAATTGGCTACAAGTTCGAGCTCTAACCTTGGTAGTAAACTCCTATTGGATAAGCCCCAAAGAGGGTGTGTCAATTTTGACACACCCTCTACAAATTGTTATCCCTACCATCCTTACCTTAAGTCTAATAGTCGTTTGCAAAGTTATAAAAATATTCGAGTTTTCCTTTGTTCTTTGCTCACTTATTCGTACCTTTGCAGGAAGAAAGTTGAAAACGAGAATACTATGGCTCACGACCACCACCATCACGACCACGGCGATGCCTGCAACTGCGAGCACCACCACGAGCATACGCATGAACACGAGCATGAACATCATCATGAGCACAGCCTGCGCGGACAGTTACTGCTGATAGCTGCGACGGCGGTGCTGCTGGGCGCGGCGGTATGGGTGGAGCACACCTTCAGTCTGCCGGCATGGCAGCTGTTGCTGGTGTACCTTATACCTTATTTATTAATAGGCCACGACACGCTGAAAGAGGCGTGGGAGGGCGTGACTGAGGGCGACATGTTCAACGAGCACTTCCTGATGGCCGTTGCCACCATCGGAGCCCTGGCCATTGGATTCCTACCGGGTGCCGAGACGCAGTTTCCAGAGGCCGTTTTCGTGATGCTGTTCTTCCAGGTGGGTGAGCTGTTTGAGGGTTATGCCGAGGGTAAGAGCCGCGAGAGCATTGAACACCTGATGGACATCCGTCCGGACGTGGCACATGTAGAAGAGGTGAGAGGTGAGAAGCCAGAGGTGAGAGACGTGTCACCCGAGGAGGTGGCCGTGGGTAGCATCATCGTGGTGAGACCGGGCGAGAAGGTACCGTTGGACGGTGTGGTGACCGAGGGCAGGACAACGCTGAACACGGTGGCGCTGACCGGCGAGTCGATGCCGCGGTCGGCTGACGTCGGCGACGAGGTGGTGTCGGGCTGTGTCAACCTGTCGGGCGTCATCCACATGCGCACCACAAAGGACTTCG
Source organism: uncultured Prevotellaceae bacterium (assembly GCA_902765585.1). Taxonomy (GTDB): domain Bacteria; phylum Bacteroidota; class Bacteroidia; order Bacteroidales; family Bacteroidaceae; genus Prevotella. Next base: position 9,876 of record CACXAG010000049.1, on the reverse strand, counting down.
GCGAGAGCACGGTATCGAAGATTATCGACCTGGTGGAACACGCCAGCGAGCATAAGTCGCAGAGCGAGACGTTCATCACGCGCTTCTCTCGCGTCTACACGCCCATCGTCGTCATCGCCGCCCTGCTGCTAGCCATCATCCCCACGCTCTGGACCACCATCCAGGGCGACACCTTTACCGTCAAATGGATCTACCGCGCCCTGCTATTTTTAGTGGTGTCGTGCCCCTGTGCGCTGGTGCTCAGCGTGCCGCTGACCTTCTTCGGCGGCATCGGCGGCGCCTCCCGGAGAGGCATCCTCATCAAAGGCGCCAACTACATAGACATGCTGGCCAAGGTGGACACCGTGGTGTTCGACAAGACGGGCACGCTGACGCACGGACAGTTTGCCGTGGAGGCCGTACATGGTGCCGACGAAGACCAGGCCGTACAGGAAGCCAGGGAGCGCCAGCTGCTGCACCTGGCAGCCCACGTGGAGCACTTCTCGACGCACCCCATCGGTGCCGCCCTACGCGACGCCTTCCCCGACGAGGCCACGGACGGCTGCGAGGTAACGGACGTCGAAGAGGTGGCCGGACAGGGCATCAAGGCCCGCGTGGCCGGACAGCTGGTATGCGTGGGTAACGGCAAGTTGATGGATGCCATTGGCGCCCAGTGGCACGACTGCCACCAGACGGGAACCATCATCCATATAGCCATCGACGGACAGTATGCCGGACACGTGGTCATCAACGACCGCATCAAGGATGACAGCGCAGAGGCCATCAGTCGGCTGCACCGGTTAGGCGTCAAGCGCACCGTCATGCTGACGGGCGACCGCCAGGAGGTGGCAGCACATGTAGCCCAGCAGCTGCAGCTGTCGGAATACCATGCCGGACTGCTGCCTGCCGACAAGGTGGCTCACGTGGAGCGTCTGCTGGCTGACGGCAGCGTGGCATTTGTGGGCGACGGCATCAACGACGCCCCCGTGCTGGCCCGTGCCGACGTGGGCATCGCCATGGGCGGACTGGGCAGCGACGCTGCCATCGAGGCTGCCGACGTGGTGCTGATGGACGACCAGCCGTCGAAGATAGCCACCGCCATCAGCATCGCCCGACGCACATTAGGCATCGCCCGCCAGAACGTCGTCATGGCCATCGGCATCAAACTGCTGGTGCTGGTGCTGGCCGTAGTGGGACTGGCCACGATGTGGCTCGCCGTCTTTGCCGACGTCGGCGTAACCGTCCTCGCCGTCCTCAACGCCATGAGAACGTTGAACAATAAACAATAAACGTGAAACTATAAACATTGAGTATGTTACAGATACGCTGCAAGAACAACAACGTGACGAAGAGCTTCCCCGAGGGGGCATCGCTGCTGGACGTCTATCAGGAGTTTGCCGACGAGATAAAACTCCCCTATCCCGTGGTTTCGGCCAAAGTGAATAACGCCTCAGAGGGGCTTAAGTTCCGGCTCTATCAGAACCGCGACGTCGAGTTTCTGGATGCCCGCGAAGGCTCCGGACACCGCGTCTACGTGCGCTCGCTGTGCTTCGTGCTCTACAAGGCCACGCAGGATGTCTTCCCCGGCTCGAAACTGTTTATCGAGCATACTATCTCTCGCGGGTACTACTGTAACTTCAAGAAGAAAAACATGGAATCGCTGGCCGAGGGCGACGTGGAGCGCATTGCCGAAAGGATGAAGGAAATTGTCAGGATGGACATGCCGTTCCGCCGCAACGAGGCCACCAACGAAGAGGCTATCCGCGTGTTTGCCGAACGCGGTTTCACGGACAAGGTAAAACTGCTCGAGACCAGCGGACAGATCTACAGCGACTATTACACGCTGGGCGACACCGCCGACTACTACTACGGACCGCTGGTGCCCTCGGCAGGCTACCTCACCGTCTGGGGACTGGAGCCCTACCACGACGGCATGCTGCTGCGCGTGCCCGACTGGCACAATCCCACCCAACTGGCCGAGAAGGTGGACATGCCCAAGACATACGAGATGTTTGCCGAGAAGACGCGCTGGGACATCATCATGCGACTGTCGAATGCCGGCGACGTGAACAGGGCCATTCTGAAAGGCCACGCCTCGGAACTCATCCAGGTCAGCGAGGCCCTGCAGGAGAAGAAGATTGTGCAGATAGCCGAGGAGATAGAGCGCCGTTTCCACGCCACCGAGAAGCCTATCCGCATCGTGCTCATCACGGGACCGTCAAGCTCGGGTAAGACCACGTTCTGCAAGCGACTCTCCATCCAGTTGCTGGCCTGCGGACTCAGACCCATGTCGTTCTCGACCGACGACTACTTTGTCAACCGCGTCGATACGCCCAAACTGCCCAATGGCGACTACGACTTTGACAACATCGAAGCCGTGGACTATGCCCTGCTGGAAGAGCACCTGACGCGTCTCATGAAGGGCGAGCGCGTGGAAATTCCCGAGTACAACTTCTCCACCGGACTGCGCGAGTGGAACGGCAAGAAGCTGAAGCTCTCCAACGACACCGTGCTTATCATCGAGGGCATCCACGCCCTGAACCCCCTGCTGACCCAGAAGATTGACGACTCGCTGAAATACAGGATATACATCTCGGCGCTGACCAGTATCTCGCTGGACGACCACAACTGGATTCCCGTCCGTGACAACCGCCTGCTGCGCCGCATTATCCGCGACTATAACAAGGGCGCCTTTACGGCCCAGCAGACCATCGCCCAATGGAAGAATGTCTGCGAGGCTGAGGACAAGTGGATATTCCCATTCCAGGAGACAGCCGACGCCATGTTCAACTCAGCCCTGAACATCGAGTTTGCCGTCCTGCGCACCCATGCAGAAATCATCCTTGCCTCCGTGCCCCGCAACTGTCCTGAATATGCCGAGGCCCACCGGCTGATGAAGTTCATACACTACTTCCTGCCGGTATCAGACAAAGAAATACCACCCACGTCTATCATGCGAGAGTTCGTGGGCGGCAGTTCGTTCAAATATAAGTTCTAAGATTTACAGGAACAGCGAGTACTCCTTGACCTGCCAGGCCAAGACGCTGGCTCCCAGCACGTCGCGCTCGCCATTTTTCATGGTCGAGACCAGCAGGCGCGTCTGTCCCTTGATGTTGCCGAAGACATGCTCGTCGAAGGACTGTTCGGCGGGCTCCATCAGCCACTTGCCAGCCAGCGGAATGCCGCCAGCCAGGATGATAGCCTCAGGATTCAGAATGGAGGCATAGTTAGCCAGGCCACGTCCTAGCACCTCGCCGGTACGGCGGTATGTCTCGATGGCCAAAGCATCGCCCTTGTCGCACAGGGCAGAGATGACACTCGGCGACAACTCAGCCACCTCGCGCATCATACTCGGTTCATTGCTCTCCTCCATCAGTTCGCGGGCGGTGGTCACAATGCCGTTGGCAGCACAGTAGCTTTCCAGACAGCCCCGGTGCCCACAGCCACACAGACGACCGTTAGGTACCACGCAGGTATGTCCCACCTCACCTGCGAAGCCCCTAGAACCAATGTGCATCTTACCATTGGAGAAGATACAGCTACCCATACCATGTCCCAACGTGATGACGATAAAGTCCTTCAGACCATGGGCAGCGCCAAAAGCCTGCTCGCCCAAAGCCGTACACTGGGAATTATTAGTCAGCGCCACCGCCAGTCCCAGTCGGTCGCGCATGAGAGCGGCCAAGGGAATGACGCCCTTCCATTGCAGGTTCGGAGCATTCTCAATGCACCCCGTCAGGAAGTTGCTACTGGGACAGCACACCCCTACTGAGCGCACATTCTCATAGCCGCCGTTGGCCTCAACCAGCGTGATGATTCTCTCGCAAAGAGCCGAAAGATAGTCCTCGATGTCTGGATAGTCCAGCGTGTTGAAACTATCCTGAACAATGATGTTGCCACGCAAGTCTACCACAGCATACGTCGTCAAGGCGATGCTGATATCGATGCCGACAACCAGGTGTTTTACATTTGTCAATTCCATAGTATGATAATAAAAGTTAAGAAGTCAGCAAAAAGTCAGGGGGCACCTTACTTGAAGAGAGAGTATTCTTTGACCGTCCAGGCCAGGGCACTGGCACCCAGCACGTCGCGCTCGTTGTTATCCATCTCGGACACCAGCAACTTCACCTGATTACGGATGTTTCCGAAGACGTGTTCGTCGAACGACTGCTGTAGGGCGGGCAGGAACCACTTACTGAAGGCTATCAGTTCACCCGTCAGGATAATGGCCTCGGGATTGACGATCGTGGCATAGTTAGCCAGCCCCAAACCCAGTTGGAATCCCATGTGGTTATAGGCATCCAGAGCCAACTCATCACCCGCATCGCAACACTGGGCGATAAGTTCGGGCGAAAGGTCGTCCTGTGCGCGCAACTGACTGGGAGCATCGCTCGCTGCCAGCAGTTCACGGGCTGTGCGCACCAGACCCCGTGCCGAGGCATATTCCTCCAGACAGCCCTGACGTCCACACGTGCATTGCCGTCCATGATCCTCAACACAGGCATGGCCCACCTCGCCGGCAAAGCCATGATGTCCCAGATGGGCCTGTCCATCAGAGAAGAAACAGCTACCCAAACCGCCATGTCCCAGCGAGATGACGATGAAGTTATTCATGCCATGGGCGGCACCATATACATACTCGCCCATCGCCGTCACATGGGCGTCGTTGCCCACAGCCACCGCCAGACCTACGCGGTCGCGCAGCAAGGCAGCCAGCGGAACGATACCCTTCCACGGCATGTTGGCAGCATTCTCAATACATCCCGTCACGAAATTAGCGCTGGGAGCACTCACACCCACCGAGCGTACCGTTTCATAACCTCCATTGGCCTCAGCCAACATGACAATTCGCTCGCTCAGCGCCTCGGCAAAGTCGTTGATGTAAGGATAGTCCGCCGTAGGCAGATAGTCCTTAGCCAGGATGGTACCACGTAAATCGACAACGGCAATCGTCGTTGTCTTGACACCGATGTCAACACCAATCACCTTAGATTTGATAGCTGTACTCATGAAACATTAAACATTAAACATGAAACAATATACATTCACTCCTACTGATGATTTACTTAAACAATGAGTACTCCTGTACCTCCCATGCCAGCGCACTGGCACCCAGCACGTTGCGCACGTCGTCTTCAATCGTGGACAGCAGGAACTTCACCTTGCCCTCTATGTTATGGAAAACGTGCTGCTCGAACGAGTCGCTGGCAGGTTCCAGCAACCACTTACCTGCACGGGAAACGCTGCCGGTAAAGATGAAAGCCTCAGGATTGACCACAGAAGCATAGTTGGCCAGCCCCAGTCCCAAGATATAGCCCGTACGGCGATAGGTCTCAATAGCCAACTCGTCGCCGTCGTCACAAAACGCGGCTATGATGCGCGGCGTCAACTTCTCCACCTGCCGCATCTTCGATGGTTTGTCACTCTCAGCCAACACCTCACGGGCTGTACGCACAACGCCCTTCGTGGCGGTATAGGCCTCCAAACAGCCCAGTTTTCCACAGCCACACTCACGACCGTTATGCACCACGCACGCATGCCCTATCTCGCCGGCAAAGCCATTGGCGCCCAAATGAGCCGAGCCATTGCTGAAGAAACAACTGCCCAGTCCGCTCTCTATAGACACCACGACAAAGTCTTTCATGCCGTGGGCTGCACCAAACGTATATTCTCCCAATGCTATCACGTGGGCATTGTTACCCAATGCCACGGCAATGCCCAAACGGTCGCGCAACATAGCTGCCATGGGGATGACACCCTTCCAGGGCAGATTGGGGGAATTAACGATACTGCCCGTCTGGAAGTTGCCGCTGGGAATGCTGAGGCCCACCGAACGAATGCTCTCATAGCCCCCGTTATCCTCGACCATCGTGAGGATATGCTCGCTCAGCACGGCAATGTAGTCGCCGATGAATGGATAGTCGGAAGAGACAAAGGAAGTTGAAGCAATGATGTTACCCCGAATGTCCACAATAGCACATGACGTTTTATCGAGATTAATGTCAACACCTACAACTCGCGTCTTAATGTTGTTTTGAATCATATTTTTTATAGCTTTAGTGCCACAAATGTAGTGTTTTTTTTGCAATCAGCCAAACTTTTGTCCAATATTTTTTGCAAAGTGCTAAAATATTCACTAAATATAACCATTAATTCATTTTTTTTCGTAACTTTGCAACCTAATAAGAACATATAAGAACAAGAGATGAACGTTTTAGAACTCAGTGAACAAGAGATTGGCAGGCGCGAAAGCCTGCAAGAGTTGCGCCAGATGGGTATCAACCCCTACCCTGCCGCAGAATATCCCACCAACGCATTTTCTACCGAGATACGCGACAATTTCCGTGACGAGGACGAGCCGCGACAGGTGTGCATAGCTGGCCGCATGATGAGCCGCCGTGTGATGGGTAAGGCATCATTTGCAGAAATTCAGGACTCCAAGGGACGCATTCAGGTCTACATCTCCCGTGACGATCTTTGCCCGGGTGAGGATAAGGACTTATATAATAAGGTATTTAAGAAACTGATGGACATTGGCGACTTCATCGGCGTCAAGGGTTTCGTGTTCCGCACCCAAACGGGTGAAATCAGCGTGCACGCCCAAGAGCTGACAATGCTGTCAAAAGCGCTGAAGCCCCTGCCTATTGTTAAATATAAGGACGGTGTGGCCTACGACAAGTTCGATGACCCTGAGTTGCGCTATCGCCAGCGCTATGTTGACTTAGTGGTTAACGAAGGTGTCAAGGAAACTTTCCTGCAGCGTGCCACCGTCATCCGTACTTTACGCCGTGTGCTCGACGAGGCTGGCTATACCGAGGTGGAGACGCCTACGCTACAGATGATTGCAGGTGGTGCTTCAGCTCGTCCGTTCATCACCCACTTCAATGCGCTCGACCAGGACATGTACATGCGTATCGCCACCGAGCTCTACCTGAAGCGCCTCATCGTAGGTGGTTTCGAGGGTGTCTATGAGATTGGCAAGAACTTCCGTAACGAGGGTATGGACCGCAACCACAACCCTGAGTTCACCTGTATGGAGCTCTATGTGCAGTATAAGGACTACAACTGGATGATGTCGTTCACCGAGAAGCTTTTGGAGACCATCTGTATCGCCGTCAACGGCAAGCCTGAGCGCGAGATTGACGGTAACATCGTATCGTTCAAGGCTCCCTATCGTCGTCTGCCCATCCTTGAGGCTATTCAGGAGAAGACAGGCTTCGACTGCAACGGCAAGAGCGAGGAGGAGATTCGCGCATTCTGTCTCTCGAAGGGTATGGATGTCGATGAGACCATGGGTAAAGGCAAACTCATCGACGAACTCTTTGGTGAGTTCTGCGAGGGCACTTTCATCCAGCCCACCTTCATCACCGACTATCCTGTTGAGATGTCACCGCTTACCAAGATGCACCGCTCAAAGCCCGGCTTGACAGAACGTTTCGAGCTGATGGTGAATGGTAAAGAGCTGGCCAACGCCTATTCTGAGCTCAACGACCCGATTGATCAGGAGGAGCGTTTCGTAGAGCAGATGAAGCTCGCTGACAAGGGTGACGACGAGGCGATGATTATCGACCAGGACTTCCTCCGTGCACTCCAGTATGGCATGCCTCCCACCAGCGGTATCGGTATCGGCATCGACCGCTTGGTGATGCTCATGACGGGAAAGACCTTCATTCAGGAAGTACTCTTCTTCCCCCAGATGAAGCCCGAAAAGAAGATTCCACAGAGCACTATCGCTGAGTGGGCGGAGATTGGTGTCGCTGAAGAGTGGGTACCCGTCCTGCGCAAGGCTGGCTTCAACCTCATTATGAACATTGCTGGCGAAAAAGCCCAGGGGCTGCAGCAGAAGATTGGCGACATTGTCAAGAAATACAAGCTCGACCTCCAGAAGCCCTCAGTTGACGAAGTCGCTGAGTGGATTACTAAAGCGAATGAATAATATTTAGCAGCGGACGACAACGGACTTTTTCGGATTGTCCGTGTTGGTCCGCTGTCATCCGCTGCAAAAAAGAATAATATGTACGACTGCGGTAGAATAGCGATTATCGGTGGCGGCAGCTGGGCAACAGCCATAGCCAAGATTGTGGTGCAGCATACGCACCACATCGGCTGGTATATGCGCCGCGATGACCGTATTGAAGACTTCGTCAGACTGGGGCATAACCCCGCCTACCTGCAGAGTGTGCGCTTCAACATCAATGAGATTACGTTCTCCAGCGACCTTAACAAGATAGCCGAGGTGTACGACACGCTGGTCTTCGTCACGCCGTCGCCCTACCTGAAGAGTCACCTCAAGAAACTCAAAACACGACTGCGCGACAAGTTCATCGTTACTGCCATCAAGGGCATTGTGCCCGACGAAAACCTGTCATGCTCGGAATATTTCCATCAGGTCTACGACGTTCCCTACGAGAATCTGGCGTGCATCGGCGGTCCCTCCCATGCCGAGGAGGTGGCACTGGAACGACTCTCCTACCTCACCGTGGGCTGTTCAGACCGCGAGAAGGCACAGGCCTTTGCCGACATTCTGACAAGCGACTACATCAAGACCAAGACATCGACGGATGTCATCGGCATCGAGTACTCCAGCGTACTGAAGAACGTCTATGCCATTGCCGCCGGCATCTGCAACGGACTGAAGTTCGGCGACAACTTCCAGGCCGTGCTGATGGCCAACGCCGTACAGGAGATGGCACGCTTCCTGAAGGTTGTACACCCCATAGAGCGAAGCATCGTAGACAGCTGCTACCTGGGCGACCTCCTGGTGACCGGCTACAGCAATTTCTCACGTAACCGTACCTTCGGAACCATGATAGGCAAGGGCTACTCGGTCAAGAGTGCCCAGATTGAGATGGAGATGATTGCCGAGGGCTATTTCGGCACCAAGTGTATGAAGGAGATTAACCGTCATTGTCACGTCAACATGCCTATCCTCGATGCCGTATATAACATCTTGTACGAGCGCATCTCACCACAGATTGAAATCAAGCTCTTAACAGATTCATTCAGATAAAACAATAAAACAAACTTTAAAACTATGAGTAACATCAAACTTGACATCGCAAAGGCCGCCTGCTTCCTGGAAGCTGGCGCCGTAAAGGCTTTTGAGCCCAAAGTGAAGGCCGCACAAGAGGCCCTGGAGAACGGCACATGCCCTGGTAACGACTTTTTAGGCTGGCTGCACCTGCCTACAGAGATAACACCTGCTTTCCTCGACGAGATTGCAGCCACAGCCAAAGTGCTGCGGGACAACTGCGAGGCCGTAGTCGTAGCTGGTATCGGCGGCAGCTATTTAGGTGCACGTGCCGTCATCGAGGCACTGAGCAACTCGTTCGGCTGGCTGATTCAGGACAGCAAGAACCCCACTATCCTCTTTGCCGGCAACAACATCGGTGAGGACTACCTCTTCGAACTGACAGAATATCTGAAGGGCAAGAAGTTTGGTGTCATCAATATCTCGAAGTCGGGAACGACGACAGAGACTGCCCTGACCTTCCGTCTGCTGAAGAAGCAGTGTGAGGCTCAGCGCGGCAAGGAAGAAGCCAAGAAGGTCATCGTAGCCGTAACCGATGCCAAGCGTGGTGCTGCTCGTACCTGCGCCGACAAGGAGGGCTACAAGAGCTTCATCATCCCTGACAACGTGGGTGGTCGCTTCTCTGTACTGACACCAGTAGGTCTGCTGGCCATTGCCTGCGCCGGCTTCGACATTCAGCAGCTCGTCAAGGGTGCTCAGGACATGGAGAAGGCTTGCGGCAAGGACGTTGCCTTCGAGGAGAACCCCGCTGCCCAGTATGCTGCCGTCCGCAACGGACTGTATCAGGCTGGCAAGAAGATTGAGATCATGGTGAACTACCAGCCCAAGCTGCACTACTTCAGCGAGTGGTGGAAGCAGCTGTACGG
>CACXAG010000048.1 GCA_902765585.1 uncultured Prevotellaceae bacterium | reverse complement strand
TTTTCGAATTAATCGAATTCTCAGACAACCAATAATTCGAGTCATTCGTGAAATTCGTGGTCTTTAAATATACTTAGTTGTTTGTCACTTCTGCTACTTTTTTGCCCATGAACTTCTCGTGCAGGTTCTGGAACACGATGAAGAAGGCGGGGACGACGAACAGCAGGGCCAGGGTACCGATACCCATACCACCGATGACGCCGAGGGCCAGGGCGCGGTTACCGTTGGCACCGGCACCACCCTCGATGACCAGCGGTATCATACCGATAATCATCGTGGCCACGGTCATCAGAATCGGGCGCAGACGCTCCTTGCAAGCCTCGAAGGCCGCATCGACGATGGTCATACCCTGCTGACGGCGCTCGGTGGCGAACTCCGTAATCAGGATGGCCGTCTTGGCCAACAGTCCAATCAGCATGATGACACCCGTCTGCAGATAGATGTTGTTGTCCATGCCAGGCAGTCCATTCAAATAGCCGAGATAGGCGAACACAAACGCTCCCATCAGTCCGAAAGGCACGCTGAAGAGCACAGCCAACGGCGTGAACCAGGAGTTGTAGAGGGAACCTAAGATGAGGTAGATGAGGATGGCGCAGATAATATAGATGAAGGCGGTGGCATTGGAACCGGCTGCCTCTTCCAACTCACGCGACATACCGCTGTACTCGTAGGTGGCCGTGCTGGGCATCTCCTCCTTGAACACCTCGGCGATGGCCTTGTGGGCGTCACCCTCCGTGTAGCCACTACCGGCTTCGATGTAGCAGGTAATGCTCTGGAACAGGTTGAAGTGCTCGATGTTGGCAGGGCCGACAATCTTCTTCAGCGTGACAAACTCAGAGATGGGCGCCATCTTGCCGTTCCCCACCTGCACGAAGATGTTGTTCAGCGATGAGGGGTCAAGGCGATATTCCGGCGATGAAGCTGCCATGATGCGGTAAACCTTACCGAACTGGTTGAAGTTGCCGATGTATGCGCCACCGCAGAAAGTACCCAGTGTGTTGAGCACGTCAGCAGGTGACACGCCGGCACGGTCGCACTGGGCAGCATCGACGTCTACCTGATATTTCGGGAAGCGCTCAGAGTAGGTGGACATGGCGGAGGAAATCTCCGGGCGCTCAGACAATTTGGCTAAGAAGTGCTCTGTATTCTTGGCAAATTCCGACAGGTTGCCGTCGGTGGGGTCTTCCACCACGAGGCTCACGCTGTTACTGGTACCATAGCCAGGAATCTGGGGCATCTCGAAGGGCAGCACCTGTACGTCCTTGACGTCCTCACAGTCAAAGTAGAAACGGTACATGACGAGCTTCAGCAGATGGTTCATGCCCGGACGGTCGTCCCAGTTCTTCAGACGGACGACGAGTGTGGCGAAATTGGAACCGGCACCAGAGTACATACCGTAACCGCAGCATACGGCAAAACTCTCTAACTCGGGAATCTTCTTCACCTTTGCCTCCACTTGCTTCACCATCTCACGGGTCTGCTTCAGTGTGGTGCCTTCCGGTGCACGCAGCTCAGCGAGGAACACACCCTGGTCCTCCTGTGGCACAAGGCCCGACGGCAGGCTCTTCATGAAGAACACCAGCAGTACGGCGGCGATAGCCAGCAGGCTCCACGCCAGGATGGGGCGCTTGATGAACTTCTGAACGCTCTTGCTGTATTTATTGTAGATGGCATTATAGCTCACCTCGTAAGCCTTCTTGGTATAGTAGGTCAGGCTCTTGCCCTCCTTCTTGCCGTTCGTCACCTTCATCATGATGGCACAGAGTGCCGGACAGAGCGTCAGGGCTGAGACACACGACAGACCGACGGACGAGGCAATGGTCACACCAAACTGGGTGAAGAAGGTGCCAGAGGTGCCGGGCATGAACGTCACGGGAATGAACACCGCCATGAATACCAAGGTACACGATACCACGGCTACCGACACCTCGTTCATGGCCTGGCGGGTAGCCTCGCGGGCATCGCTGAGGCCCTTCTCCATCTTCGCCATTACAGCCTCTACCACCACGATGGCGTCATCGACCACCGTACCGATGGCGAGCACCAGGGCAAACAGCGTCAGGATGTTGAGCGAGAAACCTGCCATCTTGACAATGGCAAAGGTGCCTAATAGCGACACAATAATAGATATAGAGGGGATAATCGTGGCCTTGATGTTCTGCAGGAAGAAGAACACCACGAGCACCACGAGGATAATGGCGATGACAAGCGTCTCCACCACGTTGTGGATGGCGGCGAACAGGAAGTCATCACTGGTCATCAGGGTCACGAACTCCAAACCGGCAGGCATATTGCCCTTCAATTCCTCAAACGTCTTGTTGATGCGGGCATTCACCTCGGTGGCATTGGCACCAGGAGCCTGGAACACCATAAACATAGCACCCGGACGGTCCTGGATATTCGATGTGAAGTTGTAGCTCATGGCACCAATCTGCACTTCGGCTACGTCGCTCAGGTGCAGCATGCCGCCACCGCTGGTACGCAGCACGATGTCGTTGAACTCGTCGACACTCTTCAGCGTGCCTTTGTACTGCATCGAGTACTGGTAGGAGTTACCCGACTGCTCGCCCAGTGAACCCACAGCCGATACGAAGCTCTGTCCGCCGATGGCTGCGAAGATTTCGTTAGGCGTCAGGCCGTACTGTGCCATCACGTCAGGCTTCAGCCAGATACGCAGGGCGTACGTGTTACCTAAGCTCTGCACATTACCCACACCGGTGATACGCATCAGACGCGGCTTGATGTTGATGTCAACGTAGTTCGAGACGAAGTCCTCGTCGTACTTGCCATCGGCACTCTTCACCGCGAAGATTTGCAGGATGTTGTTCTGTCGTTTCTGAACTGTCACACCGATCTTGTTGACGTCGGCAGGCAGCAGCGCCTGGGCACGCGTTACGCGGTTCTGCACGTTCACCGCAGCCATATCGGGGTCGACGCCCTGCTTGAAATATACACTAATATCTACGTCACCGTTCGACGAAGCTTTTGACGTCATGTATGTCATGTCCGACACACCGTTGATAGCCTCTTCGAGCGGCTGGATGACCGACTTCATCACCGTGTTCTCGTCTGCACCGGAGTAGCTGGTGCTAACCGACACCGTAGGCGGTGCGATATCCGGGTATTGCTCCACTGCCAGTGTGCTCATCGAGATATAGCCCACCAGCGCAATCACTATCGAGATGGCGCATGCCATCACAGTTTTGTTGATGAATATGTTGTTCTTCATAATTGTCAATTATCAATTATCAATTGTCAATTATTTTTTCGGCGCAGCCGGAAAAAGCACTTTCTGCCCCTCCTGGACATTATTGGCGCCAGTGGTTACTATCTCGTCGCCGACGCTCAGACCGCTTGTCACGACGTAGTCCTTACCGTTGCCAACCTCCTCGACGGTCACGTCAGTGGCGGTAGCCGTGCTGTCTGCCTTCACCTTATACACCAGTGACTTGTCCTGCAGCTTCACCACAGCATTCTGGGGAATCACAATGACGTCCTTCTCTGCGTATGGCAATACGATGGTACCCTGAATGCCGGAATAGAGGTATCCGTCGGGGTTGGGGAACGAAGCCTTACACAACAGCGAGCCCGTAACAGCATTCACCACACCCGTCATGCTGGTGATACGGCCCTTGTGAGGATACTCCGTGCCGTTCTTCATCACGAATGTCACATCAGGCAGACTGGCAATATACTTGTCGACGTCGGCCGATGACATGCCATGCTGTACCATCTGCTCCACCAGCGCCTCCGTCACGGAGAACTCTGCGTCCATGTTCGAGTTGCCACTCACCACTGTCAGCTGCATGCCTGGCGACACCTGATCGCCCGTGCGCACAGGAATCTCACCGATGCTGCCTGTCACAGGGGCCGTGATGGTACAGAAGCCGAGGGTTACCTTGGCGCGGTTCGCCGTAGCACGGGCCTGCTTCGTCGACGCTTTTGCTGTCTTGTATGAATTTTCGGCATCCTTCAGCATATACTCACTCACGATACGCTTCTCATACAGTTTCTTCGTCGACTCATACTCCAGCTTCGACGAGCTCTCGGCTGCCAGAGCTGCCTCCAGGTTGGCCTGGGCGGCCTCGTAGTCCAACTGCGAGTTGCGCGGGTCGATGACAAACAGCACCTGACCTTTCTTCACCTGCTGACCTTCTGTGACGGCTATCCGCATCAGCTGTCCGCTCACCTGGGGACTGATGAGCACGTCCGTGCGGCCCTTCATCTTGGCACTAAACTTCACAGGCATGGTGATGTCCTGCTTCTCTACCTTCATCGTTTGGAACGATGTGTTCTTTTCTACCGGCATGTCCAGGTTACAAGAACTCAGTCCTGCCACCATACAGATCATGGAGATCCATTTTAAAGAATGCTTTCTTTTCATTTTTTAATTGTTTTTTGTTTATTGTTTATTGTTTAACGTTTATTGTTTATTGTTTATTGTTTATTGTTTAATTCGTGCAAAGATAGTTAATTTTTTCCAAATCGCCATACTTGGACGCATTTTGTTTGCGCTTTTGCTTATTTTGATGCAATTTTTGTATATTTTGAAAGTCGTGCTGACAAAATGATACTAAAAAATCCGCCGAGAACATCTTTTGGGATGTCTCGGCGGATAAATAGTTTATACTTTCAATTCTTCAATTCTTCACCACGACCTTTTTACCCTGATGGATATAGACTCCCTTCGGGAGCACAGAGGACGCAGAGGACACAGAGATGCGACGACCGTCCAGCGTGAACCACTTGTCATTTGTTATTTTTTCTTTATTATTTAGACGCGTAGCGTCGCTAATGCCCGTGGTCGTGCTGATGGTGAGCGTAGTTACCACCTCGTCCACCTCGTAGAACTTGCTGATGTCGGTCTCGCTGAGTTTGATGGCTTTCAGCGTGATGGGGTACTCGCCGTCAATCAGGCCCTCGATGTTCACCTTGAGGGTGATGATCTTGCCCGTCGTACCGGTGAAAGCCTCGTCATACTGCGAAGCACAGAGGAAACGGATGGCACCGTCGTTCAGTTCAGCCACGGTCAGCGTGTGCTCGTCATCCTCGGGCAGACGGGCTGCATTCAGCGTTGCCGCAACCTTTCCCTTTGTCGTCTTCATGGAGGTCATGCCGTCAGGGAGGTACAGGTCAAACTGGAAACCGCGGATTTTGGCCGTGTTGTCCATGCAGATGGAGAGTCCCACCTCAGTTCCATCCTTAGGGTCAACGGTAGCAGGATTCACATAGATGACGTTGCTGTAGGTACCAGTGTCGGTAGAGCCGGAGCGGACAGTGAACCAGGTGACGATTTCGTCCACTTCATAGAACTTGCTGATGTCGTTCTCGCTCAGCTTGATAGCTTTCAGCGTCATGGGATGCTTGCCGACGGCCAGCCCTTCGATGTTCACCTTGACGGTGACTATCTTGCCCGACGTGCCCGTGAAGGTCTCTTCATACTGCGAGGCGCAGAGAAAGCGGATGGCACCGTCACTCTGTTCAGCCACGGTCAGCGTGTGCTCGTCGTCCTCGGGCAGACGGGCCGCATTCAGCGATGCGGCAACCTTGCCCTTCGACGTCTTCACGGCGGTCATGCCGTCGGGGAGGTACAAGTCGAACTGGAATCCGCGTATCTTGGCCGTGTTGTTCATGCAGACGGAGAGTTCCACCTCAGTCCTATTCGTAGGGTTGACAGAAGCCTGAGCCACATAGATGACGTTGTCGTAGGCTGTCGGGTTGGTAGTTTCGGCCTTTGCCGCAGAAACATGAAACAGCAGACAGCAAACAGTCAACAATAAAGGCGAAATTTTAAAAATCTTTCTCATTGTCATTTGAAATGAATTGGTCATAGATGCTGTAAAGGCAGACTTACTTGCCACTGATGCTTCCATAGAGGATGAGGTTCGCCACGCCGATGTAGTCGCTCACGTCGATGATGCCATCGCCGTTCACGTCGGCAGCCTGCTCGTTGAAGCCTGCGGGGATATTGCCCATGATGTAGTTGGCAATGCCGATATAGTCGCTCACATCCACGATGCCGTCGCCGTTGGCATCACCCTTCACAACGACCTCTTCCCCGCCTTCGCTCAGCGGAATCACTTGCTGGCTGTCGGCATCGTAGTACTTCAGGGTGACGGTCTCGCCGTCCTCGCGCAAGAAGACGTTGAGCAGCTCACCGTCTTTCAAGGGGAGCGTCAGCACACCGCGGCACTCGTCGCCGACGAAGGCTGCCACCACGTCACCCTCGGCAGGCGTGATGCCTGTCGAGGAGATGGCGGTGGATACGTCGATGGTTTTCACTACGGGGTACTTGGACGACCCAAGGGTAAAGGCCGGTATGAAGTCCTCGTCAATGCCCAAGACGTTGTCAGCGCTGAAGACAATGGTGCTTGTGCGTGAAAAGAGGTGCTTGAGCCGGGCGTTATAGTACTTCAGGGTGACGTTCAGCAGGTCGCCGTCGGCCTCGTTGCCGAAGGCTTTCAGCACAAAGGAGGTGACGTCGGTGGCGTTACTCCCTACGACGGAGGCAGGCTTGGCCAGTCCGCGTAGCTCGTCGCCGACGAAGAGGGCCAGCATGTCGTCTTTGGAGGCGTATGGCTGTAGCGCCTCCTCAATCTTCACCACCATCACGGTGAAGTTCTCGTAGTCCGAGGCGTTGGGCGCCTGCCAGCTGGGACGCTCCTGGTTGTAGGTCCAGTCCACTTGCCATTCAGGAGCGGAGGCGTATGCAGCAGCGGACTGCGCCGCTGCATACACCAATGCCATTATAAATAATCTCAGTTTCATATTCATTTCGTTTTATTTTTAATCACTACCTTACGGTTATTGTAGATATACAGGCCGGGACGAGTGGGCTTCGACGAGAGTTGCACACCGTTGACGGTGTACCACTTGCCTTGTTCGAAGTCACCGCTCACGAGGTCGATGCCGTTAGCATCGGAGAAGCTGATGACGAACGGCTCGCTGGGCGTGCCCACGATGGAGTTCGCGTTGAAGGTCATCTGCTCACCGCTCAAGGCAACGATGTCGCCGTCGCGCTCAATAGCGAAGTAGATGCCTGTCGACTTCTCGCCGCCAATGGTCAGATACAGCGGCTCCATGTCGTCAGCAGTCTTGTCGCCGACCTCAGCCGTAGCCACGCCGCAAGGTTCTCCTTCAGCGTAAGCCACCAGTCGGTCGCCGTTCTCCAGCTCGAAGCCTTCAACCTTGGCGCAGACGTTCATCGTGAAGTGATGGCGCAGCATGTCACTGTCAGCGGTGGCATGGCCCATGGCGCGGCGTGCTGATGCAGCGGCGCGGCTCGGAGCATACGTCATCTCATCCAGGAACGTGCTGCCTGGCTCGTAGTACGGATAGACGAACGAAGCGTCCGCGCTACCCTTGTGCAGCATCATGTATCCCTCGCCGGGCTTCATGTACTTCAGGCTACCCTGCCAGCGTCCGGTGTTGCCAGCCTTGGTGAAGTAGGCAAACTCCGTCTGGCTCTTGATAACATCGCCCGTCTCTGCCAGGTCGTAGTAGTCGCTCAGGGCGGTCTCCACGGTCAGGTTCAGAGCCGGCGTGTAGCCGATGGCGTTCCAGCCCTGCTTCACGTTCATGGTGCGCTCGTCCTCATCCTTGATGACGGTGCCGCCGATGGCGATGACACAAGGCTCCTGAACCTTGATGGCATACGAGTTCTTCGACGAGACGTTGATGGTGTCGGGGTTGTCGGTCGACAGCCACTGGCCGTCCGTATACGTCACAGCCAGCGGGCCGACCAGGTCGGTCAGCACGTCACCGTTCTGCAACGGCAGGGTGGTGAGCAGCGAGTACACCTTGTCAAGCTGTTTGCTGCTGACGTTGAACGATAGCCAGTTCCAGCCCTTCTCCAAGTTGAAGTACTGTATGAAGCTGTCGCGGCCGTCGAAGCGTACTGGTGTGGTCGTACCCAGGATGGCATCCTTCTCGAACTTGATGGTGTCAGGAGGCGTCAGCACAATCTCACGACCCGTGCTGTACTGCCACAGACGGAAGTTCAGCGTGCGGCCGCTTGCCTGATTGTCGTAGACGGTCAGATATACGCGTCCGGCGTCGTCAGCGCTATTGCTACTGGTAGCCAGGTTAGCAAAGCCGTGGCAGACGTTCTGCTCGTCGAAGACGCCCACGATGTCGCGGCTGTCGGTGTCTAACTCATTGTAGAGATAGACCTGGCCGCTGATGCTCATCGAGTTCTTCAGCAGGTTGCTGTCCACGCCCTTTGCCCAGTCAGGCTGCTCGCCCTCTACCGTCAGGTTCAGGTAGAACGGCTCTGTGATGCCTTCCTCGTCGGTCAGATAGATAATCTCGTTATACGTGCCGATGTTCAGGTCTTTGCTGACCGTTGCCTTCACGTAGTCCACACCGAGCGGTGCTATGACGTCAGTGTATTTGTCCAGCGTCAGCCACTTCGGGCAGTTCTCTATCCTGTAGGTGTGGCTGGAGGCGCTCCAGTTGTAGAATGGCAGCTCCACGGACTGGCTCTCGCCATACTTGATGGTAGAATCCAGTCTGTTCACCAACCACTCCAGGCTGTTGTTGGCCACATAGTAGCAGGCCGTCTGCGGCGAAGCCATGGCGTTGCCGTTCTTGTCCTCGATGTCGCGCACCGTCACGTAGATGTTGCGGTGGTGCAGCTTGGCAGCCGGCTCATCCAGCTCTACCAGCAGCTGGTTACCCTTGCCGATGAAGCCGAACTTCAGGTTCTTCACCTCCTCGTAGGGCACCACGGGTGCTGCCGTTGCTTGGTCGAAGTGCTGCAGGACGACATCCATATCGTCCACGAACAGGTAGTCGCGTACCAGCGTGTCGGTAGGCTCCTTCGTCATCGGGTCGAGCTGATAGCGCGGTTCGCCCTTGTCGTCCAGGTAGAGCTTCTTGCTGTAGGCGTAGGGCACCAGCTCGATGCTGTTGTCCTGCTGGCGCTCCTGACGGTCGAACGACAGGTAGGTCAGCAGACCGGCCTCGTCGCCGTTCGGGCTCTTCGTTGTGTAGGTCTTGATGAGCTGCTCCGGCAGTGCCTGTGCAAAGAAGAGCAGTTCGTCCACGTGACCCGTCAGGGCGTCGTCGCCGTCCTTCGTCTCCTTGTCGCCATTCTCCTTCACCACGTCGTAGCGGGTGGCACCGATGAGCGGATAGCCGCCGCTGATGCCGCCAAGGCTGTCGAGTTCGAACGTCGTCTTCAGATCCTTGTCCATATAGATGTTGGCCACGTTGCGGGCGCGGTTCACCGTCATGGCGAAGTTATGCCACTGGTTGTCGCTCCAGTCGCCGGGCACCTCGGTGGCAAAGCCATTCGAGCGGTACACCAGCTTGTCGCCCTCGAATCCGATATGGAACTGGTTCTCGCTGCCGTTGTCCTCCTTCAGTCCGCGTCCGTTGCTCAGCAGCGTGCCGCGTCCGTCGGCGTCGGTCTTGAACCAGAACATCAGCGTGTAGTCATGCTCACTGGTGCGGTTCAGGGCATTCTGGTCAAGCAGCACGCCCTTGTCCTCCTTCTTCAGGCTGAGCGAGTAGCCCTGCGGGAGGGCCCAGTCGGCACCTATCAGCATGGCGTTGGCGCCCTGCGTGTGGTCGGTAGCATACTTGCCCGAGCCTTCGTTCATCGGGTAGTAGTCGACGAGGTCCTTCTCGTAGCCCGTCAGATGACGGCTGCCGTAGGTCGTGCCGATGAGTCCGCCGTCCATGGCGCTATACCATAGGCGGGCTTCCATCATCTTGCCCTCGTAGTACTGGCTCGTCGAGCGGTCGCTCTCGTTGGTACGGCCAAATATTAATGTACCCGTACCGCTATATAAACTATTCAGCTTGTAATGGCCCATCTCTACGCCGCCCTTGTAGAAGGTCAGCAGGCTATCCTTCTGGTTCAGCACCAGAGCCACCTGGCGGAAGGCGTTCCCGCTGATGGCATCGTTGCTGGTGAAGGTCTGGTCGTTGACCACAGCCTTCAGGCGGAAGTCCTCGGTCAGCCACAGCTGCAGCTTCTGGCCGTTGGTGCCGTGCGAGAAGAGCGGCATCTCGCGTCCCGTCTCGGCGGGCTTCACCATCAGGTCGATGGTCAGGTCCTTACCGCTGAAGTTGCGCTTAGCCTCCGTCTCTACGCTGGCCTGGCCGGTGAACTGCACGCTCACCATGTCAGAGATGTTGTCATTGTTCACCTCGCCCTTCACCTCGAAGTTGGTGATGGCGCTCAGGTAGTTGTATTCAATATCCTCAGAGAAGTTGAACACGATGTCGTCGCCCTGAGTGATCAGTCCACTCTTCGGCTCGGGTGTGCCGAACAGCTGCGGACGGCGCGTGTCCTTGATGCCACTGATGATCTTCGACGACGTGGTCAGGAAGTCGCTGCCGTTGCGGCAGAACAGGACGGCGCGCAGGTCGTACTCACGCTCCATCACCCAGCCTTCGCCGTAGAACTCGGTCACGATGTTGCCGTTCTCAGGTATCAGCTTTCTCACGCCGTTGGCACTAGCCATCAGCGAGTCGCTGGCGTAGAACGAGCAGAGGTTCGTCCACGAGTCGTCGCCACGCTGCGATTCCTTGTACTGGAACTCGATGTGGTCGAAGTTGTGCTGGTGGCGGTCGAAGCCGTTGATGGTGACGGGCAGGTACCAACCGCGCTCAGAGTCCATCTGGGCGTTGGTGTTCAGTACCCACTTGTCGCCCGGCACGGCAATGTTCACGTCGCCGGCCTCACGCAGGAAGTGTACGTCGAACGTAGCGAGTGCGTAAGTGTGCTCGGGATCGGTGGGCGACATCACGCCGATGGCCAGATTCTCGAAGTCGAAGCCCTGTCCGGCGCGTACCTCCATGGTCAGTTCCGTCTCCATGCCAGGAACCGTCGTGACGGTCATGCCGCCGGTGGTCAGCACCTGTCCGTTGACGCTGATTCTCGCGCCTTGCGTATTCAGCTGGTCGACAGAGAACAGCTGCAGGATGGTCAGTCCGTCGGTGCCCTCAGGCTTCTCGCTCTCGTTGCTCACATACACCTTGAAGTGGGCTGCATCGTTGATGCTCACGCCGCTCACGGTCTGCTTGTCGAGGCGGATCTTCGGGTTGACAATCTTCAGCGTGCGAGCGTCGAGCTGTGTGCCCGGACGATAGAATTTCGTCACGCGCTTGTCCTCCCACGGGTTCTGCGTAGAACCGCCGCGAGTGCGGAAGATGAAGCTGTGCGGGCCCGTGATGTTCACGCTCTTGAGCGACTTGTCCACCTTATTCTTCACCTCGTCATACATCTTATTGAAGTTGTCGTTCGTGAAGATGTCGTAGACGGGCACAGTCTCCTTATCGTTGGTGTAGTACTTGGCGCGATAGACATCCACGTTCAGATGGCTATACGGGTCGCAGGCAATGGTGAAGGTCTCCGTGCGGTTGTAGCCCTTCGTCTCAGCGTCGCTACCAATCGTCGTGTACGCGACCACGGGGACGAGTGTCCACTGAGCCGTCTTACCCGAGAAGTTAATCTCCGATTGCATACCATTGTTAGAGTTACCGCCAGAGCTTATAGCATCCGGCGTATTCCACGTCTTCATTTCTGCCAGCGAGAGGACAATGCCGGAAATCAGCGTACCGGCCAGTCCGGCTGCCGAGTAGGCATTGCTGACGCCTTCACCCTGGCCGAAGTAGTCAACCTCGGTGGCGATGGGGAAGTGCTGCGTGAATGAATTCGAGAAGCTGGCATCGAAGGTCTCGCTGTAGTTCACGCCTGCAGCGCCGGCCACGTCGTAGTTGGTCAGCAGGTCGTGGGCACTCAGCTTCTCGCCCTCGTTGCGGGCTATCATGTCGATCCAGGCCTTGATCACCTGGTACTTCTCGGCCACTTGGTCGCTGTATTTGCTCTCGTCAGCGTCGGTGGGCAGCACGATGAGGTAGTTGATGCCCTTCTCTGCCTCTTCTATCTTGGTGTTGTAGGCATGTCCTTCGGGCTTCTTGCTGTTCACCACGGCGAATGCCGAGTCGGTCGGCAGGCGCAGCGACAGATAGACGGGCTCCTGCGTGTTGTTGGCTATCGACTGGGCCTCAGCCTTCGTGCCACAGTACATCAGGTCGACAATCTCCTTCGCCTTGGCGGGGATAATCTGCGTCAGCAGCTGCTTCTGCGAGTAGATGAACTCCGACTGAATCTTCGGTCCGTAGCCCAGGGCCACGTCGCGAATCAGGTAGAAGGTGTCGCGCTTCTCTTTCATATCCTTGTCGAAGTACACCTTCTCGCCCTCGGCAATCTTCACCAAGGTGCCGTACTCGTCGTACTTGCCGACTTCCGACGGCATGGCGCCTGTGCCCTGGCGGGCAGCTATCTCGTTGAACATCTTCTTGGTCACGGCACGGATGGTCGACATCGGCGTCACCACCACGTTCTGCACGCTACCGATATAGAGGTCGGCATCGGCACCCACCATCGACGGGTCGCTGCTGGTGCTGATGTTGTTGCCAACGACCATCGTGTGCGAGAAGGCCTTCGTGCCTTGTGCGTTGTACATCAGGAAGTCAACGTCGGCATCCCATGTGTCGGCATTGTTGATGGGACCCATAGAGGTACCAATGCCTTGTGGCGCTGATACGGTGGCTGTGATGGTCTGCAGTTTCGTACCTCCCTTATAGTTGAAGTAGACGCCGGCCGTCAGCGACATGTTCATCATATAGGTATAGTTGAGCGTCGTACCCTTGGCCAGCGTGTTCGAACTGTAGGCTCCTGGCGGGTCGCGCAGGATGTCGTACAGGATGGGCGTGCCGTCGGTCAGGATGTCCTGGCTGTTGCCCACGGGGAACATGTTGAGCACGTAGCCGTGCAGCGGCTCGGCATCATAGTGGTTACCGTTCTGCTCGACGCTGAAGGTCACCGTCTTCAGGGCGTTCAGGCCCGTCAGCAGCGTGGTGGTCATGTTGGCCTTCACGACGAACGTGGCCTGGCCCAGGCTGTCGAGCTGCATAGGCTCCTTCAGCAGGGCGCCGTCGTTCATGCCGTTCTGCATGTAGGCCGTACCGCCGCCCAGAGGCACCAGGTCGGGCTTCCTGGCCGGATCGTTGTTGTACAGATAGTGCTCGGCCACCTGCAGCTGGATGTTGTACTTGCGCTCCACGCTGAACACGGGGAATCCGAATGAGTAGAGGGCCTTCGTCGTGTCGGCGGGGTTCTTGTAGGCCAGGGGCACCTGTGCCGTCTCGCCGTTCAGTTCGGTAGCCATGTACTCTCTGTCGCCGAAGTAGTCGAACGTGTCGAAGCTCAGCTGTCTGTAGGTCACCTCCACGGGGCTGTGGTAGATGCGGTTATAGACAGCGTTATAGGTAGCCGTCGGCGCCTGGATCGTCTGATTGTCCACATCCTTGTATTCGCCCACGTAGGTGGTGTCCTTGCTGACGAGGCAGTCGGTCAGGTCGACGACCTCGCTCACCTGTCCCTCCTGGAACAGCGTGGGATAGCCCTTACAGTAGACCTGCTGCACCTTCCAGCGCACAGGCGGCAGCATCAGCACGTACTCGCCCGTCGTCGGGTCGGGAGTCACCTCCATGCGCTTGCGCTGTACCTTCACCGAGGTATAGTGCTTGTTGCCACCCTGCTTGTGCCTGAAGACCTCCTCGCGCTGCGTGCGGTTGGGGTTCAGGTTGTCATAGACCAGCCATGAGGTGTTGTCGCCCTCGAGGGTGAGCACCATCTGGATGGAGTCGCCCAGGTTGTTCGTCGAGAGGTTGTTGTCCAGCGGCAGCTTGCCCTGGACGTCGCCACCGACGATGCGGCCCGTCAGCTTCACCTTCGTCGCGTCGTAGAAGTAGATGTTCGACACGTCGCTGCTGATGTTCTGAGCGTTGCTGTTCTTATAGTAGCCGTCGTTAGTGAACGTGTGGCCGTCCATCACGGCCTGAATCTTGTTGTCGCCCTCCTTCACGCGGAACGAGAACGAGCCGTCGTAGTCGGTCTCCAAGACTTCGCCCTTGGCGTTGTACCTCTTGCGGCCGTTCACCAGGAAGTTGGCACCCTTCACGGGGATGCTCGTGCCGTCGTACATCACGTAGCCCGAGAATCGGCGGCCGTTGGTGATGATGAACTCATGCACCGTCTCGTTGTTGCTATGGGCGTTGAAGGTCACCGAGTAGTCGTCCACCTCGTATTTGACGCCAGTCTCAGCGACGGGGCCCACCTTGTAGTTGGCAGACTCACCGCCGTAGTACGACAGTTCGTCGGCCTCGAAGAAGCCGCTCTCGTCGGTCACGACATTCTTTACAAACGTCTTCTCGTCGCCCACGACATGGTAGATGGATACGCTGACGTCGGGAGCGCTCGTGCCGTCGTTGAAGCGTACGTAGCCTTCCACGCGGCCGGTGTGCTTACACTCGCCCACCTTCACCTGTGTCTCGGTCGTGGTGATGCCTTCGCAGTCGTTCACGGCCAGCACCTTATATTCGTATGTAACCAGCGGCGACACGGTCTTGTCCTCGTAGCTCATCTGGTCCAGGTCGGTGGCCACTTCCTGCCAAGCATCGTCGTCCTCGCCCTGCACGCGGCGCATCACCTTGAAGTAGTCGATGGGCTTGCCGTCCGTGTTCCAGGCCAGCAGCACGCTGCTCTGGCGCGTCGTCGTCATCAGCGTCGGGTCAATCGTACCCGTGTTTTTGTGGTAGAACAGGCCCTTCAGATTAGGGTCGGGGATGGTCCTGTAGTCCTTGTAAGGCTCCGACGTGGTCTTCGGATTGATGGTGTTGCCTTCCTTCACCCAAGAACTGCCGAGTTTCGCCAGCAGGTCGTCCAAAGAGGTCTCAGAAACTACAGCGGACGCCTTCTTGGGCCTTGCCGTCGACAACCGTCCAGTTGTCCTTGCCTAAGGTCTCCACCAGCTGGGCTGCGGTCAGATATTTCTCTGTAGTCTGCATCACTGGTACGGCATTGCCGTTGACAAGCTGCCACGTACCGGCTTCCCTGTCGTTCATCAGGCTGACCACTTCGCTCTGATCGGTCTTGTTGTGCTGGTCCACATTGTCCCAACCGTGACGGGTAACGGTGTAACTGCCGTTATTGGTACCCCAACTCGAACCACGGTCAAGGCAGAAAAACATCCAATGAGCTTTCGGCCAGCCATTGTCATAAACGCGCTTTAAGAACCAGCTGCCGCCATCACACCAGCCGATGATTTCACCAACATAAGAATTGTCCGCATTATTTGTGTTGACTTTGCCGTCAAAGAGGACGTCGTTCATGTTTACATTTGAATAGGTAGAATGTCCGATGATACCACCTGCATGGGTGCTTGAGCAGTTCACCTCTGTCGATACCCACACATGATTAAGGGTGATGGTGGGGGTACCTCCTGTTGTACCGCCGATGAGTCCGGCAGAATGTATACCACCTTTGACTGTTCCCGTTACATGCAGGTCGGTGATAGTGACATCACTAACCTGGGTGAAGAGGGCTGCAGAACTGTTATTGTCACTCTCGATATCGATAGTGATTGTGTGTCCGTTACCATGTAAGGTGCCGCGCCAGGGTGCATCGCTGAAGCCGACTGATTTTTTGACGCTAATGTCGGCTTGAAGGATGGCATCCACCCAGTAGGTGTTATTGGACTCTTTCACCAACTGACCGAACTTGTCCCAGTCATCCTCACTACGGATGATAATGGACGATGGTGAATAGTGGGTGATAGCTTCACTGTTTGTTACCGTTACCTTAGCCGATTCAGATTTACGAGCCCACGTTTCGCAAGCAGCAAACTTGGTGCTGAGGTGGTCGGGCTCGAAGAGGCAGTTCTCGAGGGTGGCCGTGCTATTATCTTGGCAATAGCCTATGAATCCGCCATTGCTTTGACTCTCTGAACCTTCAAAACTGCCGTCGAACTTACAGTTACGTATAGTAGCGGTTGAGTTGTCGCCCAAACGGGAAATGAAGCCACCGTTAGTACGGTTTGTGGTGTTGATGGTCATCGACGAACGGCAGTTCTCTATACTGACATTATTACCATTGACGACATTGCCTATCAGACCACCTGCATATTGACCTGTGGTTTTGATGGTTCCATTCACATGCAGATTCTTTATGGTAGCATTACCTGCATGGCGGAAGAGACCAATGTAATTCTCCGAGAAGCCCGACTTGTTGAAGGTGATGGTATGTCCGTTGCCGTCGAAGGTGCCGCGATAGTAAGCAGCTTCGCCGCCTCCCACGTAGTCGCTGGTGGTGATGTCGGCTTGCAGGACTGCATCCACGTCGTACTGGTTCTTGGCGTTTTCAACCATCGTTTGGAACGTTTTCCAGTCGTTGGCATTACGAATAGCGATAAACGCCGAATATTCACGAGTGGCATAGCTGTTGATGATAGTCAGTGAGCCTGTACCAACTCGTGCCCACGTTTGACAGCCATCAGACTTGGTGCTAATGCGTTCGGGCGTGAAGAGACAGTTGTCAACTATGACAGCTCCGTTGGTATAGCCCACGTAGCCACCGTTATGGCTGCAATTGGCACCTTCAAAGCTACCGTCGAACTTACAGTTTCGGAACGTGACAGTAGCACCAGTATTTACGATGGACACGAAACCGCCGTTAGCGGTATTGCCATCTACACTGCTCTTAATGGTGACTGACGAGCGGCAGCCATCTATCGTGACATTGCAATTAGGATCAATTTGGCCAATCAAACCGCTCGAATGACTCTGCGACGATGTAACAGTACCCGTCGTGTGCAGGTTGCGGAAGGTGGCATTGCCTACAAACCGGAAGGGAGCGAGACATTCCTGGCCGGTGTCCGCTAAGTTGAAAGTAATGGTGTGACCATTACCATCAAAGATACCACGGTAGGCATAACTTGATTCCCAGGAGATGGACTCGCCGGTGGTGATGTCGGCATAGAGGCGGGCGTTCACGTCGTACTTGCCTCCAGCAACCTGCACACGGTTCTTGAATTCCACCCAGTCGCTTTCATTGCGGATGGGGAAGAAGTATTCCTCCGTCTGGTCTAAGAAGTTGATGGGCGACTCGTTGCGCTCCACATACATATCAATGTTATAGTACACGCACGAGCGCGTAAGGTTCACAATCTTGTAGCGCTGAGCGCGGTCGTTGTCATCCAACTGGAAGGTCAGGCTATCGACTGTGGCGCCCTCGCGGTTCCTCGAGACGACGCGCAGCATCATCTTGGCGCGGTCGTCCCAAATGGCACCGTGCTCGTCCTCGTAGTTCCACGACACGCGCACGCTGTAGGCACGCTCGTCCTCCCACTTGGCCGAGTAGTCGGCGATGCGCAGCAGGTGCAGACGGTCCACCACGCATGAGGCACTGGCGGCGCAGTTGTGGTCCCAGCCCCACTCCTGGGTGATGGCACGGCGCACGCGGTAGGTCAGTTTGTCTAACGTGCCGCCGCCCGTCAGCATGCTCGCGGTGACGTCGTCTATCAGCGTGCTGTCCACGAAAGTATAGGTACTCTGCTTCTTGGTCTTGGCGTAGAACTCCTGGCCGATGGTGACGAAGTCCTGCTCCCTGCCCGTCAGCGAGCGCTGAATCTCGAAGAAGTCGGTGGGCGTCATGTCCTCATCCTCCGGATAGGGCACGTTCCACGACAGCTCCACCTTCGCCTTCTTGTCGATGAAGGGACGGGCGGTCAGGCCTGTGGGAGAGTGAATCAAGGCGATATCCTGCGGCGTAGTCGATACGCCCTCAATCAGATAGGAGCCCTTGTCGCCTAACTCCTTGTAACTACATACAAGGCTGAAGTTGCGGTGAGGCACGTTGGCATCCAGTTCGATGGTGCCGCCGGCGATGTTGTTGATGTTCTCCTTATGATGCGTGCCCCAGGCATCGTCGTACTCGTAGTAGGCACTGACAATGCTGTCGGAAGCTAAGAGCCAGGGCAGCTCCAGCTTGCCCGGGTTGCTGGGGTTCAGCATGGGCATCGAGAGGAACGGCTTCAGCTTGGCACCGGCCTCTGGCATCTTGATGGTCACCTCCTTGAGGCCACTCACCTTTTCCTTGGAGCGGCCGTTACCGTCGCGCTCGACATCCCATGAGAAATGCAGGGTCTTGCCCAACAGGTTGTAAGGCACCACCCACTCGGCTGAGAACTCGAAGGTCAAGCCGTCGCTGTTGCGTGTCAGCGTGCGCCATCCGCCATTGCTCTTCGTCAGTCGCGAGGTGCTTCTCGAATTACCCAACGTGATGTCGAAGAAACCGTCGGTTTCAGTACTGAACTTACACTGCAGCGTTGTATTGCTGTTGTTGATGTTCTTTTCGGACTCCCAGTAGAAGATGTTGTATGGAGTTCCGCCTTCTACTGAGACTTTCAGGTTACCGGCGGTAACCCAACAGTCGTTGTCGTCCGTGTCATAGACCGGAGCCGTGAAGTAAACGATGTTCGAGCCGCCTAACGACACGGAGTAGTTTTCCGGCTTGTCCACATACGTAGCCGCCGCCGCCCGTTGAGGCAGCAGCCATGCGAGCAGTAGTAGCATCAGCCACGGCCGCCCTCGCAAGATGTTTGGTCTTTGTTTCATAATTTGTTTCATAATGAATACAATTTGGTTAATAATAAAGTTAAAATAAAAATTTGTTTTCAGTTTTGTAACGGGCAAAGTTAATATTTTCCCTCTAAACCACCAAACAAAAATGCCCCAAAGGTCACTTTTTGTATATTTTGAAACACTTTTGCATATTTTGAAAGTCCCCCGCCCAAAAACTGACAATTTGAGCATCCTTTTTGTGGAAAGGAATGAGAAATAATTAGCAATAATTCATTGATTTTTGTTTTGGAAACGAATTGCCATAATGACCGTAATTTATCCATAATAATTCGTTTCCAGTTTTTTATGGAAAGAAATGAGCAAGAATTAGAAAGAATTACGTCCAGAAATTACAAAGAATATTATTATTTCTCATTGTTGGGATAGATTATTCTAATTCGTTTCCAATTTCTTTCCAAAAGCACGGAAAATTTTGGAACATCATTTTTATTCTTCATTTGAATGATTTGGCTGTTTAGGAATTATTATATACCTTTGCAACCTGACAGCGAACATTTTATGATGGAAGAACATTTATTTGCATTAAACATATTTGGAGATTGTGATGATTCTGCATGGTTGGCGACAGAGCCTTTATGGAGAGGCCTTGCCGTTGAGTTGGAAGAACTGCACTATCTGAAAGGTGCTAGTTTTATTAAGCAACTGAAGCAGATTGTCTACTATGGCGAATTCCATCCCGTGGAGGGCGAGACGGATATTTATAGTACAGGAGGCGACCAAAGTCCAGATTATAAAAACCTGTTGAATGTTGCGCGTAAAGCAGTAGAGCATGGCTGTCGGGTGTTTATTCTTCCAAATCCCAAAGGAACACGTACGCCAGACTTTATCTTTGAGCAAAAAGGGAATTTCAAGGTATATGATCTCAAAACTATATCTGGAAAAGCTTCTGTCAGCAACAGACTGTTAGAGTCAATAGGTCAGAGCAATAGAGTATTACTTAATATGACAGTTGAATATAATACTCGATTACTTGCATCAGATATAAAGAGCTATTTTGAAACAAATCAGGATGCATTAGAAGTCTTGATATTCAAAGGAAAGAAGGAATTTTCCATTGATCGCGATTTAACGCTTAGTCCGCAATATCATAAGTTATTCCGCAAAAGATATGAAAAATAAAAGCCACCCGAAGGTGACTTTTAAATGGAGTAGTGTCGATCAAGGCTTGCTCCCCGCACTCAGCGGCGTAGTCAAAACTTTCGTTCTGACGCTGCAAAGATACGAATAAGCGAGCAAACTACCAAATAAAACGAGTTTAATTTTTAGTTTCGAGCGAAAGATTGCATTCGTGGACAAAATTCGTTTTAATTATTCAAATTCGTTTCCAGAAACAAAAATAACGGATTTCTTTCCGACTTATAGTGGTGCGACCATGTGTTCTAAATTTTTTTTGTGTTATTTTTGCTAATCTTACACTTTTGCGGTTAATACATTCATAATCAGAGTGTTTATTTGAGTGTAAGATTGTTTTTATCTTACACTTTTTGGTGAATAATAGCGGGTTTCCTTGTAAAACCATTGCGTTTTTGCCATTCTATGAATAAGGTTGCTAAAAGTAAAACAAGTTGTTTTACTGTCATTAACCCGGCTTCAATGAATGGAGAACCTGCCTTCAAGAAAGTAAAACAACTTGTTTTACTTCAGTGCAGGTAGTGTAAGATGGTTTACTGCTTATGTGGGGTTGCGCATCCAGGCGGTCACGGAATGGCCCGTACGCTGCTTGAAGGCGAGGCTGAAGGTGCTGTAGCTGCGGTAGCCGCTGTCGCTGGCCAGCTGCTTGGCCGAGAAAGGACGCTGGTCAGCGATGGCCTCGCGGTAGAGTCGCATGAAATGTTGGATGCGCAGGTCGTTGATATAATTATTGTAGGTGGTTTCCTTATGCGCGAAATACTGGCTGAGGTAGAAGCGGTTGGTACCAAGGGCCTGGGCCAGTTGGGTGACGGTCAGGTCGTGCTGCAGGTAGAGTTGTGTGTCTACGCAATGTCGCTGTAGCAATGGTTCAATGTCATCATTGGGCGATAGGGCTTCATCATCGCCTTCCTGCTCGTCTGTCATCGTCGTTTCCTCCTGGATGGGCAGAGAAGGGGAGATGCTCAGGTCGCTTAACGTTTCTACGCGCCACAGGAGATAGCATACCAGCAGGATGTCGCAAAGCTGGACGATGAATTCGTTGGCCATGCTGCCGTAACCACCCACATAAATGCCGAACATCAGCAGGATGACAACCAGCACAAGGAAACTCCGCCATACCTCCTTGTGCTCCAGGTCGGCATAGTTGTCGCGCAGCCAGCGTCCGTATTGCCTGACCTCGCGTACCATATATATAATCAGGCCGATGCCCAACAGCAGGAGATAGATACGCAGCGTCGGCAAAAGGACATAGCTATGGTCGGCCATGCACACCGCCAGTCCTGCGACGACTGGCACTACCATCACCCAGGCAGGCCACAGCGGTCGCCTGCGGTCTTGCAGCATACAAAGCAAGATGACAATGGCCAAAGGGAATAGCGTCATGCAGTCGAGCATTCCGCCTATCAGATTGTACAGCCTGTCATCATCGCTTGAAGTGACCACGGCAGTTGGCAAGTACCACAAGTGGCCCAAAGCCATGGTGGCAAAGAATGCTGCCGTCCAACGGCGCAGTCGCAACGGCGACGTCACGTCAGGGGCAAAAACATTGATACGGCGCAGCAGCAGATAGAGGCATGCGATGGTGTCTATCGCCATGGCTCCACCGTAGAGCATAAAGTACAATATAACATTAAAAGGCGTTTGTCCGAACATCTGTCATTTTGATGGTTTAAGAATCTGGTGATACCATGGGCGTGTGTCGCTACTGGCCCTCGCGGTAGAAGTCGAGGGCTTCCTTGATTTCGTCCTCCGTGGCGGTCTGGTTGATGCGGATGTCGCCGATGCCGCCCAGCAGGGTGAAGTTGATGGCCTGACCCTCGTTCTTCTTGTCGTGGTGCATCAGCTCCAGCAGCCGGGGATAGTCGTCGCAAGTAATAGATATTTGTCCGTAGTGTCTGAAAATGAGATTGATAGACATTCTCAATTTGTCCAACGGAAAACCTGTTTTGAGGTGGCTGAGGTACAGCTCTACCACCAATCCCCAGGCTACGGCGTAGCCGTGAAGCACGGGTTTTTTGCGCTCTAATGCCAACGATTCGAAGGCGTGTCCGGCGGTATGTCCCAAGTTGAGGGCCTTGCGCAAACCCTGCTCCGTGGGGTCCTCGGTGACGATGCGCTGCTTGACAGCGACGCTGTCAGCAACCATCCGGCAGAGGTGGTCTAGATGGTCTAGAGATTCTAGATTGTCTAGAAAGACTACCAGTTCCGCCCACATGCGTTCGTCGCTGATGAGGCCGTGCTTCAGCATCTCGGCGTAGCCGGAGAGGATGTTTTCGTGGTCCATGGTCTTCAGGAACACGGTGTCGAGGATGACGCTGCGGGCGTTGTTGAAGACGCCAATCTCGTTTTTCAGTCCGCCGAAGTTGATGCCCGTCTTGCCGCCCACGCTGGCGTCGACCATCGAGAGCAGAGTGGTGGGTATATTAATATAAGGTATGCCGCGCTTGAATGTAGACGCGGCAAAGCCGCCCAGGTCGGTCACCAT
The DNA here is from genome assembly GCA_902765585.1 of uncultured Prevotellaceae bacterium. Taxonomy (GTDB): domain Bacteria; phylum Bacteroidota; class Bacteroidia; order Bacteroidales; family Bacteroidaceae; genus Prevotella. Next base: position 9,561 of record CACXAG010000048.1, on the reverse strand, counting down.
ACCGCCGCCGAGGTTGACCATCAGCGAGTGGCGCGTGGCACCCATGCGCTGCAGTTCGGCCCAGACGTGGCTCAGCGATTCTAACGTTTTGTTGGCGTCAGTGGCGCCGATGACGATGGTTTGGGCGGGCTGCATACACTCGAAATGGCTAATGACGGGCAGGCAGAGACGCTCGGTGGTGTCGTCGACGAGCACGAACAGACGGTCGTGCTTGACCTCGGCAATGGCAGCTGTCAGTGCCTGTTCCAGGTCGTGCGATATGATTACTTTTTGTGGTTCCATAAGTCAATGTTTGGTTTTTGCGCACAAAATTACACTTTTTTTTTAAACCTTCAAAACTTCTTTGCGTCATAAATATTGTAAACCGTAAAAAATTATGGATAGTAAACGTATTCTACTCTTTTTGCTGATGCCGCTGACGGCTGTGGTAGCCTTGGCACAGCACAACATTACTGGTATGGTGATTGACGACGCACAGGACCCCATTCCGCAAACAACTGTCAGACTGTTGAAGACCGACAGCACGCTCGTGAAGGGTGCGCTGACCAACATGGAGGGCAAATTCAAGTTGGCCTCCCAGCAGACAGGTGATTTCATCCTGCAGGTGACCTGCGTAGGCTTCAAGCCCTACACCAAACGTATAAAAGTGTCCGAGAAGGATGTGGCCGTAGGCACCATCGCCATGGAGCCCGACGCCATCATGCTGAAGGGCGCTACCGTCACGGGTCAGGCCGCCAAGGTGATGCTGAAGGCTGACACCTTTATATATAATGCCGCTGCCTTCCGTACGCCGGAGGGCTCGGTGGTCGAGGAACTGGTCAGACGTCTGCCCGGTGCTGAGGTCAGCGACGACGGTACCATCAAGATTAACGGTAAGCAGGTGAAGAAAATCCTGGTGGACGGCAAGGAGTTTATGACGGGCGACACGAAGACCGCCATCAAGAACCTGCCGACGAACATCATCGACCGCATCAAGGCCTACGACAAGCAGAGCGATATGGCCCGTGTGTCGGGTATTGAGGACGGCGAGGAAGAGACGGTGCTCGACTTCGGCATCAAGGCCGGCATGAACAAGGGTGTCATGGCGAATGCCGACTTAGGAGTAGGTACGAAGGATCGTTATGCTGGCCGAATCTTCGGCGGTGTGATGAAGGACGACCTGAAGGTGTTCCTGATGACCAATGCCAACAATACCAACGACCAGGGATTCCCTGGTGGCGGTGGCGGCGGTGGCCGTTTCGGCGGTGGCCGTCAGGGTCTGAACGCCATGAAGATGACGGGTGTGAACCTGAACTACGAGAAGACTAACAAGCTGACCATCGACGGTAGCATCCGCTGGAACCATAGCGACGGCGACACCTATTCGAAGAGTGCCACCGAGAGCTTCTACAGCGGTACGACATCGTCGTTCAGCAACAGCAGGAGTCAGAATTTCTCTCGCGGCAACCAGTGGAACGGTCAGATGCGACTGGAGTGGCAGCCCGACTCGATGACGAACATCATGTTCCGCCCCAACTTCTCCTACAGCTCTAACGACGCTACCAACTGGGGCATGAGCGCCACCTTCGACGAGAATCCGTACGACTATTCAGACGACCCGCTGAGCGATATCGTGAACCTGGCCAAGAAGTACAACATCGTCAAGAACTACAATGTCAACGACGGTGTCAACTACAGCGATTCCAAGACCCTGCGCGGTATGTTGCAGTACAACCGCCGCCTGAACAACCGTGGACGTAACATCACCTTACAGGTGAATGCCAACTGGGGCGAGGGTACCAGCGAGTCGATGTCGAACAACTACATCTACCTGTTTACCACGCCAGATACGACGATTACCAACCGTTATAACCTGACGCCGCAGGACAACTGGGGCTACTCTCTGCGCGCCAACTATAGCGAGCCCATCGCCGACCGCGTCTACCTGCAGTTCGGCTACCGCTATCAGTACAGCTACACCAAGAGCGACCGTAAGACCTACAGTCTCAATGGTATGGACTATTCGGGCATCGAACCCATCTATCGCAATTTCGACGTCTATCTGAATCAGCTGCCCTATCCGCTGGACTACTACGAGGATCAGACGCTGAGCCGCTATTCGAACTACAAGAACTATACCCATACCGCTGAGCTCACGCTGCGCGTGGTGCGCCCGACGTATAACCTGAATGTCGGTTTCCAGGTGATTCCCCAGAAGTCTCATTTCGTACAGGACTACACGAAGCTGGTGGATGGTGTGACGACACGCCTGCGTGCTGATACCACCCGTACCGTCACCAACTTCACGCCGACGGTGGACTTCCGCTGGAAAAAATCGCAGACGGGACAGCTGCGACTGACCTACCGCGCCAACACCCAGCAGCCGTCTATCAGCGACCTGCTCGACGTCTACGATGACAGCAACCCCCTGCGCATCACACGTGGTAACCCGGGCCTGAAGCCGTCGTTCACGCAGAACATCAACCTCTTCTACAACGACTACTTCACCAATCACCAGCGTGCCGTCATGACGTTCGTCAACTTCTCGACGACCAGCAACTCCGTCTCGAACAAGACCACGTATAACACGGAGACCGGTGGAACCATCACCCGTCCGGAGAATATCGACGGCAACTGGAACAGCAACTTAGGCTTTATGTTCAATACTGCTATCGACTCGGCTGGCTACTTCAACATGAATACGTTCACGAACCTGAGCTACAACCATAATGTAGGCTATGTCAGCGTCAACAGTCTGTCTGATTCGGAGGAGAGTGTCACCAAGGCCCTTGGCATCGGCGAGCGGCTGTCGGCAAGCTACCGTAACGAGTGGTTCGAATTCGAACTCAGCGGTTCGCTGAACTATACTTACCGTCGCAGCGAGCTGCAGTCTAACAACAACCTCGACACCTGGCAGTTCTCGTATGGTGCCATGACGGGTGTTACCGCTCCCTGGGGCACGCAGCTGACGACCAATATCAACATGCAGAGCCGCCGTGGATACAGCGACGAGTCGATGAACACCAACGAACTCATCTGGAATGCCCAGCTCTCGCAGTCGTTCCTCAAGGGTAATGCCCTGACGCTCTCGCTGCAGTTCTACGACATCCTGCAGCAGCAGTCTACCGTCAGCAGCATCCTCAATGCCATGCAGCGCAGTGATACGGAGTATAACGCCATCACCAGCTATGCGATGGTACACGTCATCTATCGTCTGAACCTCTTTGGAGGCATGTCGAACATGCGTGGTCCTGGCGGTCGCGGAGGCCGTGGTGGTCAGGGTGGTCCTGGCGGCTTTGGCGGTGGTCGTGGCGGCCGCGGTGGCGGTGGCTTCGGCGGCGGCCGTGGTGGCTTCGGTGGCGGCCGACCCTTCTAAGAAAAGAACCCCCAATTGTTCTTAAAATCTAAAGACAATTTGTTTTTACTCTTTTCGGTCGTCGATGTTGTCACCCTCGGTAGGGGCCATTTCTTCCTCGAAGTCCGTGATGCCGGCCTTCACCAGGATGTCGTACCACTGGATGAGCTTCTTGATATGGCTGTTCTGCACGCGGTCTTGATCCCAGTTGGGCAGCACCTTCGAGAAATATTCGTGCAGTTCCTTGGGTGAAGCCTTGCGGAAGTCGACGCTCGACGCCTTGCCGCCCTCCAGGTCGCGCATGGCGGCCAGGACATTCATCAGGGGAACGTCGTCCGTCTCGGTGAACATAGCGATGTCGGCCAGCGATGTGATGCGGTCGGTGCCGAAGGCGGGGATGCGCTTATGGGTGTCGTCCAAAGCCTCGACGATGAGGCTGTTCTTGGCGCGTGATACGAGTTTGTAGAGTCCGGGCTTGCCGGAAATTGCTAAAATGGTTTGTTTCATATTCTTCTATTTTTTAGATTCTGCCTGCAAAGGTACGAATAAGTGAGCAAAAAGCCAAAGGAACTTTGAGCTTTTTCGAACGAGAGTACTTTTCTTTCCGCAGTAAGAGAAACTTTCTGACAAAAGACTGACCGATACGGACACGATGACTTTTGTCAATTGTTTGGTACTAAAACATGTAGGAAATATTGCAAATAGACGAGAAATCTTGCGGATTTTTAAGAAAAAACGGAAAAAAATGACCGTTTGGCAATATTTCTTTGAATTTTATTTGGAAGTTTTGGGATTTTTACCTATCTTTGTACCGAATTAATTCAATTTTTGTGTATGAACGAAGTATGTGTTAGCAAATTTTTAAGCGCACATTGTCCAGTACGGCTGGATAATGGTGTGCATTTTGGCGCATATACTTCACCTCGAAAAGACTTTTTTGTATATACACTCCTTTATTATATATATAAATGTACGCATGCGCGCACGCACGCGCGTACCTTTTATTTATTACGTGCGCGTAACATCTTCTCTTTGATCATCACGATGTTGCTGTTTGTCCAGCTGGCAACAGTCAAGGCCCAGCAGGCAGCAACTCAACAGTATACAGTCAGCGGAACCGCACAGATGAACTTCCCCATCAACGACGGAAGGATACATGCCGACTTTGGCAGCAACCGTCAGGAGATTGAGAAGCTCAACGCCATCATCCATCAAGTGTTGGCCGACACCACTGCTACCATGCAGCGTATCGTCATCTGCGGATATGGTTCGCCCGACGGTTCGTATGCCTTCAATGAACGCCTGGCCAAAAAACGTGCCGACGGTCTGATGGCCAGTGTGGCAGAAAAAGCATCGTTCCCCAAAAACATCATCGAGGTTCGATATGTCGCAGAAGACTGGGAAGGACTGGAAGCTTTCGTGGAAGCAGCATCCGTCAACCAACTGCCTCATCGCAACGAATTGTTAAAAGTCATCAGGAGCAACCGTTCAGCCGATGCCAAAGAGCGCATCATCCGCAAACGCTATCCTGCTGACTTTAAATATTTGAAAAATCACGGACTGCAACAGTTGCGTCGCTCCGACTACCTGATAGAGTATCTGACGCGTGACCCCAATGCTGTTCAGACGATGGCCCAGATACAACAGGGACTCTTCACCAGTCAGAGTGGAAATCTCGCATCGGCTGGAGGACTTCCCAATCAGGATGGGTCACAATCCAATTCCGGAGGTGGTCAGCAGAATGCCGGAACGCCAGGCGGCGGATCCTCGGGAGTGCAAGGCGGATCCTCAGGAGTACAAGGCGGATCCTCGGGAGCACAAGGCCATTCAGCAGGAGCGCAACCAGGCAGCACGGACAAATTGCAACAAGACTCCAACCAAGCTAACCAACTGGCAGCCAGTCAGATGGGTGGACAAAACGGAGACAGCGGAATAAAATGGTGGATGCTGCTCATCGGAGGATTATTATTGTTAGCACTCATTGCTGCAGGACTCATGATTCGCAGATATGCTGCTCTTCTTGATGAGAAGAATGCGACCATCAACCGGATGAAGTACGAGTTGAGGCTCCTGAAAAATGCAGCCATGAAGCGTGAAGAGGAAGAGAAAAAGCATCAGCCTGTTTCCGTTCCCCAGGCTGTTGTTAGTCAGGTGCCGGAGCCCGTTGTGGTTTCAGACGAGCCCGTTGCGACTTCAGACGAACCAGTTGTTGCGGTTCCAGAAGAGCCTGTTGCAACTGTAGACGAGCCCGTTGTGGCTTCAGACGACCAAAAAGAGGAAGAAATCCCCGTTATTCCCTTCGTAGAACGGCCCAAAACTCTCGTATTTGGAGCCGAGTCCGTCGTTGATGATTCTGAGCGCAGTTTTGAGGACGAAAAAACGACCGAAGAGGAGCCCGAAACCACTGCTGGAGAAGAAATTACGGTGGTAGAAGAGCCTGAAACCACTGCTGCTGAAAAAGAAGAAAATACAGTCGTAGAAGAGCCCGAAACTACTTCTGAGGAGCCTGAAACGGTTGTTGACGACGAAGAAAGCACTTCTGAGGAAGATGAAACGGCTGACGAGAGCTCTGTAGAAGCTGCTCCTGCTGCCAACGCACATGATTACGAGCGTTTCCTGCGCATGGATAAGGAAGTGACTGAAAAGAAGCTCTATTTGGACGGCAATCTGAATCGCCGCAAGCTGATGCGTATTGCTGGTGTCGACAAGAATCGCTTTGGAATGATGATGCGCAAATATGCCAAAACCAACTTCTCAGGATATATCAACGCCAAGCGCATGGAATATGCTGCACAGCTGATTACCGAGCATCCTGAATATACTATGAAGCAGGTGGCTGAGGCTTGCGGATATAACAGCCAGAGCACGTTCTTCCGCGTATTCAAGTCGGTTTTCGATATTACGCCCATAGAACTGAGCCAGAAGAGTAAACAAGGTGAAAGTTCTGTAAATCAGGAAGTTATATCATTCTCAAAAAGTCCAAGCGGACAAAATGGTATTCCGAGAGAGCAGATGATTAAGTTTGGTTCTGATAACGATTAAATAATAATAAGGTATTAAAGAAACAATAAATAAATATATAAATTTATGAGGATTCGTAATCGATTTAAAGTTTTAGCCCTATTTGCGCTGTTGGCCATGATGCCTTCAGTTGTCAGGGCTGCTTCGCAAAAAGCTGGGCATTCCGATGTCACCGCTCGCGTAGATTACACTGCACTTGAGCAAGTCCTTGCAGATCCGACGTTGAAACTGCAACGGATTGTCGTCAGTGGCTACGCCTCGCCTGACGGATTGTACTCCAACAATGTCAAGCTTGCGCGTATGCGTGCAAACCGACTTAAGAATGAGTTAAGTCGTCGTTATCATCTGTCAAAGAGCATGATAGTCACACAGTCCGTTGCTGAGGACTGGGAGGGTCTGGAAGCTTTCGTGTCAGCTTCGACAACTGAGCAGTTGTCCAACCGCGAGGCTTTGCTGAACATCATTAGCAGCAACATGAAGCCAGACGCCAAGGAGCGCGCTATCCGTCGTTCTTATCCTGCAGACTACAATTATTTGAAAGAGAACTGCCTTCCTGAGTTGAGAAGAGCTACCTACACGCTCGAGTACTCAAAAGTAGAAGGTGCTGCAGACCAGACTGCTGACTATGGTCAGGAGCTGACTGCTGAGGGCATCCAGGAAGTGACGGCTGAAGGTTCTCAGGAGTTGCCGGCTGAAGGCACTCTGGATTTGCCGTATGAGGGTATTCAGGAACAGAACGAAGAAGACGAGTTTAATGCCGACAACAACGTGCCGCAAGTAGCTCAAACGGTTGCCGCATCTAAGTTCGACACGACTCCCAAACAGTCCCAAAAAGTCATAAGGGACAGTTTGGTAATCACTGAAACTGTTGTCAGTGAGAATCTTAACGACGATGCTCAGGTGAACTTCATCATCAATGAAGCTACGCTTCGCTCAGACTTTAATGGTAACCAGGATTACATGGATAAGATTTCTGCAAGACTCGATGAGGTCTTTACCGATCCCACGATTCGTCTGCAGCACATCACCATTAAAGGTTTTGCTTCACCTGATGGTCCTTACAAGCGCAATGTCTGGCTCGCACAGAACCGTGCGGACATTTTGAGAGAGTTTATCAGCCAGCGTTACAGCATTCCTACCTATATTATTGATACGCAGAGTGAGCCTGAGGATTGGGAAGGCATGGAACAGCGTATTATCAACACCTCGGATGCCAATCTGCCTCACAAGGCCGCCATCTTAGAGGTTATTCATAGCAATAAGAACTTAGACGTGAAGGAGCGCATCATCCGCGGTTTCAAGAAGGATTTTGCCTACATGAAGGATCATATCCTGCCTCCGTTGCGCCGTGCAGAGTTCTATATTGACTATATCAAGGATAATACATTCATCGAAACAGACACCATCAAGCAGCCTGAAGTTCCTGTTGACACAGTCGTTCCGGCTCCCGTGGAGAAGAAGCCGTTCTACATGGCTGTCAAGACCAACCTGCTGTACGATGCCGTCGTAGTGCCCAACATTGGTGTTGAGTTCTATCTTGGCAAGCAGTGGTCGGTATTTGGTGACTGGCACTACATCTGGTTGTACTCCGACACCCGTCATCGCTACTGGCAGGGTTACGGCGGCTATGCCGGTGTCCGCAAATATTTCGGCCAGGCTGCTGAGGAGCATCCCCTGACAGGTCATCATCTCGGTCTCTACGGTATGATGCTGACCTACGATATTGAGTTTGGCGGCCGCGGTTACCAGCAGCCCAAGTGGGGCTTCGGTGGTGGCGTCGAGTATGGCTACTCGCTGCCCATTGCCCGCCGCTTCAANNNNGACTTCTCGTTAGGTGTTGGCTATATGAATGGTAAGTACTATGAGTACCTGCCCATGGATGGTCACTATGTCTGGCAGTCCACGCACAAGCGCCACTGGTTCGGACCTACGAAGGCTTCGATTTCGCTGAAGTGGCTGTTAGGCCGTGGCAACTATCACAAAAAGTACGATAAAAACAATTAAGGAAAGGAGCCATGACTATGAGAACAAATCTAAAATCACTGATACCTGCTTTGAGCCTTATGCTCCTGCTGGGCCTTGCTATTACGTCGTGCGAATACAAGGATCTGTGTTACCAACACCCTCACTGGGTGAACGTTGAGGTGAAGTTCGACTGGAAGAACGATACGGCAGCCAATCCTGCTGGTATGCAGGTCGTGTTCTACGATATGGACAACATATCTGCCGAGCCTGTCAGCTACCACCTGGAGGGTCGTGACGGAGGTGTCGTGCAGCTCCTGCCGGGCCGTTATCGTGCCATTGCCTACAACGACGATACGGAGGCTATCCTCTATCGCAATACCAACCTGATTTCCACCATGGAGGCTTACACCCGCCTGTCGAGCATCAATGAAGGTACTAACATGAACTACGGCGAACTGCCCCGTGGAGAGGGTAAGGAAGACGAGTACGTCATCCTGGAACCCGACATGCTCTGGTGTGCTACGCATCCCCTTTTCGAGATTGAGCAGCAGGATCCCGTCACCTACGACTATGTGGCTGAGGGCGCATCGGTTATCACTCGTAGGACTTACACCATCACGATGGTACCTGAAAAGCGTGTCGGTAATGTCACAGTTATTGTCCACAACGTCAGAAATAAGGGGTACTCGTCCAATTTTGCCGGTGCGCTGTCTACCCTGGCTCCTTCTGTGATGATGGAGTCTGGCAATAACAGCGACGGTCTGGTGACGCAGGCTTTTATGTTCCAGTCTACCAACGATTCGACGCTACAGGCCAACTTCCACTATTTCGGACATTGTCCCTATATAGAGAGCGGTACTGCTAACACGCACAATCTGACCGTCTATGCTTACCTGGGTGATGACGATAAACGTTATTACAATATAGATGTGACAGGTCAGGTGCATGACCTTAAGAAGAATCCTGACCGTTACAACATTCTTATTGAGGTTGACAGTCTGCCTCTGCCCATACCCATTACCAACGGCTCTGGTTTACATCCTACCGTTGACGGCTGGCACGAAGTGGTGATTCCTCTACCGGAGAATTAAACAACTCATTAAGCAAGAATATCCCCTCCTCTAAAGGAGAATATATATTTTTATTTTATTTTAAACTCTTTTTTTATTAACTAAATTGTTTTATTATGAAAAAAACATTTTTAATGTTTGGTGCAGCTGCTTTGCTGTTTGCTGCATGTA
>CACXAG010000047.1 GCA_902765585.1 uncultured Prevotellaceae bacterium | reverse complement strand
ACTGGCCAAGACGGCTGTGCAGATCACCTGCTACGACCGTGACGGCAAGGAGGTGAAGCGCGTGACCTCGACCGACGACGGCACCGTGGAGGACAACGAACAGGAGAACACGACCACGAATGACACGAATGGTTCGAATGGTGGCGGCAGCAACTCCGGTGAGAACGGTGGTTCCCAGAACGGCGGCTCGAACTCTGGTGAGAACGGTGGTAACACTGGCGACAACGGTGGCAACACTGGCGAGAACGGTGGCAACACGGGCGACAACGGCGGTGAGAGCGACACCCCGGGAGAGGACTAGACGAAGGCTGAGGGCTGAAGTCTGATGGCTGAAGTCTGATGGCTGAGGCCCTCGCCCTTCACATGAAACATGAAACAATAACCATTAAAAACTGAAGCTATGAAGAAGGAAAAGTGGAAGACCGTGATTCAGGTGATTGTGTCGATACTGACGGCAGCACTGACGGCACTGGGAACGACCAGTTGTATGGGGTACGGGCCGATTGCGCTCTAAGACCACAGATTGAACAGATTGAACGGATTTCTGTAAACAACGAGAGACCTGACAGACTACGAGAGCTGTCAGGCCTCTTTCTATATGATGACGGCTGTTTTGTCAGTTATAATCTGACGAGGTCGGAACAGAGCTCGGCAACGACGGGGCGGTGGGTGATGAAGAGCATGGTCTTGTCGGGACAGGCGGCAAAGAGGCGGGTGAAGAGTTCGCGCTCGGTGCGCTCGTCGAGGGAGGCGCTGATTTCGTCGAGGAGGAGGATGCTGCCAGGACGCAGCAGGCCACGGGCAATGGCGATGCGCTGAGCCTGGCCCTCGCTGAGTCCGCTGCCGCGCTCACCCAGTTCGGTGTCGAGACCATGAGGCAGGTCGAACACGAAATCGGCACAGGCCGTATGTAGCACACGGTGCAGTTCGTGGTCGGTGGCGTCGGGCTTAGCCAACAGGAGGTTGTAGCGGATGGTGCCACTCATCAGGGTATTGCCCTGCGGCACAAAGACAAAATGGGGACGGGTGTGTTCGCTGACAGGCTCTTCGGCATTTTCATCTTGACGATAGAGAACCATGGTGCCGTCGTTGGGCGTGATGAAGCCTAACATGAGGCGGAACAGGGTGGTCTTGCCAATGCCGGTAGGACCCATGAGGGCGGTCTTCGAGCCAGGACGGAAGTCGTGGGTGAAATGGCTGAGCACCTCGCGGTCGCCGGTAGCATAGCGGAAGGTGACGTCGTGGAGGCGAAGGCCGGGGGGAGATGAAAGATGAAAGATGAAAGATGAAAGATGGGAGGGAGATGAAAGATGGGCGGAGGGAGATGAGGGCTCGAGTTCGTTCAGGCGGTCGATGCTGGCGGTGGTATGGATGAGCTGGGGCACCATGTTGAGCAGCGAGTGGATGGGGTTCTGTATCATGCCCACCAGTTGGAGGAACGAGGTCATGACGCCAAAGGTGATGGTGCCGTTGCGCAGGCCGATGCCGCCCCAGACGAAGGCGAGCATATAGCCCAGACCGAAGGCGCTGCCCAGCAGGACACGGGTGACGACGGTGAAGCGTGTGCGGCGCAGGACGTTTCCACGCAGCTGCTGTTGCATGTCGTCCAGGCGGTCGGTGACCCACTGTTCGCTGCCCAGAGAGCGTAGCACGGCATTGTGCTCCATGCCCTCCTGGACGTGCATCTGGATGCGGCTCTCGTCACGGCGGATGTCGAGCGTCATCTGGCGCAGGCGACGGGCAATGAGTTTGCCGAAGACCATCACCAAGGGCGTCAGCAACAGCAGTGCCCAGGCCAGCCGGGCATCGAACCACCGCATCAGCAGGAAGGCACCAATGAGCTGGAGCGTGGTGATGAGCATGGACGGCAGCACAGTGGTGGTGGTACTGCTGACGGTGTCGATATCCTTGGTCAGTCGCGAGGTAATGTCGCCGGAGTGCAGCTCCTGGTCGTCGTAGAGCTGCCGGGAGAAGAGGCGGCTGAAGGCCTCGAGGCGCATCCTGTTGGTCTGGCGCACGCTGGCCGTGGTGGACATATAGTAATAGACCTGTCTGAGCAGGATGCCACACATGACGACAGCCACCAGCAGCAGAATCATCAGGAGCAGATCCTGGTCGGTGCCGGTACGGATGGTCTCGTCGATGAAGCGCTTGCTGAGCCATACCATGACCAGGCCAAGAAGAACCTGACCTGTTCCCACGATGATGCGCACCAGCGAGTTAAGCCTGATGCCGCGGGTAGCGTGCCACAACCAAACGACGTAATTCAATTAAACAATAAACGTTAACCAATAACCAATAAACGTTATTGGGCGCTATTCTACGACACCGATGTTCTGCCACTCAGCAAGCATGGCGGAAACATCCTGACGGGCTTGGTCGGCATTGACATCATATTCCTCGCACAGGGCATCAGCCAGACTGTCAACCGTAAAAACGCCCTGTTCCTCGGCTCTCCGCCAAAGCCATGTGGCCGTCTCGTTGAGACACAGCAGACGTCCGAAGTCAATGGCATCGAGCCCTTCACCTGTGATTACATTCTCGCCACACACGTTGCGCAGCACAAATCCTTTCTTTAATTGCATAGTATTCTATAAATAAACAGTAAATATCTTCTGATGGGTCGCAGTCGGAACCACAACCTGGCAGCACGGATGCGCCACCGGCTATATAGATAGTGCTTGCCGCCACGGGCATCGACCACGTAGTCGGCACGGGCCTTGACATCGGAGAGCGTGCAGTGCTCCACACCGCAGACATTGCCGTCGCCCATCAGCGTGACGCGGTCGCCGTCGATACGGATGATGCGGTGCACCACATAGCGGCAGCCTTCGACCCAGGCCAGCACGACATCGCCGACAGCAGACTGACCAGGCTGGACGAGGATGACGCTCTCGCTGCCGCCGATGATAAACGGCAGCATGCTGCGGCCCTTGACGGGGAAGGTGACACTCAGTCCGTCGTTGACCAAGGCGATGGCACTCTCCAAAATCTCGTTATCTGTCATTATTACTTCTCAATCGTTTCCTGGCAGAGACGGGCTGCAGCCTCGTCGGGCAGACACTCCAGATACCACACAGGAACGGTGCCAGCCAGGGCATTCTCAGTGTCATGAAGGCCGTCGGCCACGCTCCGCTCCCATCGCTTGCCGGAAATGCTGGGCACCAGGGCAGCGTATGCCTCGATGCTGCGCAGACGGCGAATCTTGTTATAGGGCGCCTGGCGCAGCTGCACGATGCCGCCTATGGGCAGGCTCATATTGCGGTAGCACGGCGTCTTGCCACTCCACGGCGAACCATAGACCACGGCACGGTCGGGGAAGACGCGTACCACGGGATTGTCGTCGTTGACGAGTTCCGTACCTGCTATATAGCGACACCAGAGACTGGCATGCGTGCTCTTGCCCGTGCCGCTCTTGCCCAAGAACATATATCCCCTACCCTCGTGGCCCACGACAGCCGCATGGAAGAGGGCTGTGCCCAGGCATGCTGTGGCTAAGGCATACAGCACCATCAGCGCGTTGTTCAGTCCATAGAGCTGGTGCTGGTCTAACCACAAGGTGGCCTTGCTGTAATCCGCAGACACCAACAGACGACCAGAACGGTCACCAAACAGCAGAAACTCGAAATACGACCTGCCGTCGGCGGTGTGTCCCACCAGAATCTGCGAGCCTTCGTCGTCCTGCGACGTCTCGATGGTGACGGGTGCATCAGGAAACGGCTCTGCTGCCACCGTCAGCGTAAACAGTACGGTGTCAGCATCCGCGCCAACGACAAACGGCTCGTATTGCGTCATCCCGTCCAGCAGAGCCTCGTCGGCACAGACGGCGAAGCGGTGGTCAGCCACCTTGTATATCTTTCTATTCTCCATTATCTTTTTACCTTTATTACCTTTCCATCCGTACACCTTATTATATATATGGGCCCCACGCGGTAGAGCACCTGACCGGCCTCACTGGGGGACTGTGCCCGCGTGAGGTGAATGGCAGAGGGCTCCGCCATGAAATCGAACGAGGCAAGACCGTCGGTGACCGCCATATTCGTGATGGGCTTAGACATCAGCAGCGTGCCGTCGGCATTTGCATGAATCAAGGTGGCAGCAGGCTGCGACTCGTTGGTCAGCAAGTTGTTCTCCTTGTAGGGATAGCCCCAGTTGGAGGAGGAATAGACCGACGTCCTGTTGTTGGCGGGGATAATGGTGTAGCGCTTGTGGTTGCGCTCATTGGGAAAGTCCGTCCACCACACCTGCTCGTCGTAGTCGATGTGGAAGACCACCAGTCCACTGCCGGGCAGCGACTGGTCCCAACTGGACCGCTGGCGGTTTTCCACGATGTAATACTCATGGTCAAAGCCGTCGTTGCGAATGAGGTAGGCCTCAGCGGCATCGCACAGGGGCGACATATTGGCAATGGTGGTCTGCTCGCTGAGTTCCGTCACCTCCAGCCAGCCCATCAGCCAGCGCTCATGGGCAGAATAGCCCGGCGGACAGAAACCGTCCTTACCATAGTTGCCATAGTCCATGAGGTCCCAATTGCCCACATACTGGGTGCTGCCATTATAGAAATCGGGCAGGCCGAAACAATGGCTGTATTCGTGACAGATGGTGCCAAAGGTGCCGTAAGTGTTCTTTCCCGTCAGTTCGTTCACACAACAATAGCAGTCTACCAGCAGTTCCTGGCCCTCACCGCCGACCTTACGCGGCTCGCAGTTCTCGTGCAAGCTGAGCCACCACTGGTGGGGCCAGATGCTGTTGCTGTCGCCGCCATCGTTCATGCCCTTGCCGGCATAGACTATCAGGAGCTGGTTGACATAGCCGTCGCCATTCCAGTCGTAGGGCGACCAGTCTATGCCGCGGGCTTCAAGGGTGTCCACCACGTCAAGCACCAGATACTTGGAGTTCTCGTCGTCATCGTCCGTGCTGCGATATTTAAAGCGGTTTTCACTCAGCTGGATATAATGCACATCGAACGTCAGGCGAAACTCACCATAGCTCTGGGCATAGAAATAATCATAGACGGAGCCATAGAAAGGAGACTCCGTGAAATGCTCCTCATTGAAGATGCGCTGCCACAGGGCCATCGTAGCAGCCTCGTCGTCCTTGAAGGCCTGATCGCCGAAAGCCACCAGCACAACCAGCTGGCGGCAGTCGCCCAGCAGGCGCTGGCTGGCGTCAGCCCTGCGAGGTGCCCGCTGACAGGCTGGGAGGCCTTTCTTCGTCAACTGGGGACGGCAACCACGCCGGTATACGCCATCGGCTGCCGTAGCCGACAGCGCGACATACAGCAGCAACAAGACACTTAGGATAGTTTTCGAACCTTTCATGTATGGTTAAAAAATTAGCTTCTTCGTCGTACCATCAGCACTGCGCACCACGTAGAGGCGGCCGCGAACGGGCGCCAAGACCCGACGTCCCTGCAGGTCGTAGACCACACGGTCCGTCGCTGCAGCGCCGAGGCGCACACGACCGATGTCCGACGTACCGCCCATGAAGTCGAAGGACACCAGTCCGTCGTCCGTCATGGTGATATTCGTAATGGGCTTGTCGAGCAACGCGCCCTCTGGATAGTACATGACAGCGGCGGGGGTGGACGCATCGGTCAGCTGGTTGTTCAACACCTCACCTTCCACCACATAGGGATAGGGCGACGTGCTGAGATAACGGCTGTTCAGTTGGGGACTCTTCGCATACGGGCTCTTGCCTCCAATCTCCTTGTCCCAAGCGTCGTAGTCCTTGTTGTCGGCATGCACCAGGTAGAAGCGGGGCTTCTGGGGGGAGTTGTTCACCGAGTTGCCACTCCAGACGGAGCCGTCATAGTTGACGTGGTAGATGACCAGGCCCTTGCCTGGAACACCCAGGTCCCAGTCTCTTTGCTGACGGTTCTCCAAGAGATACCACTCAGAGTCGGAGTGCTTGATGCGATAAACTTCGCCACCCTCAGCAACGGGCTTCAAGTCGGTGACGGTCGTGGCCTCGGTCAAGTCCGTGAACTCAACCCACCCTAACAGATACTTCTCCAATGCCGTATAGTTGGGAGGGCAGAAGCCGTAATTAGTAAAATTGCCTCCATCCATCAGGTCCCACTCATCGCAGACCGAAACGGTCCAATCCGAATAAGACGGATAGATGTCCGGCAGGCCAAGACTGTGGCTGAACTCATGGGCAATGGTTCCCAGTCCACAGCGGGTGATGCTGTTAGTAGGCCAGCGCTCGCCACTGGCCGAATAGTTGTAGAGCTTCTTGCCACCAGGGGTCGTGACCGTTGTGAAAGAACCCGTATTAGGCCAGATGTGACCATAACACTGCTCCATGTCAACATTGCCAGGAATACCGGCATAGACATAGATGACCTGATTGATGATACCGTTGTTGTTCCAGTCGTATTTGGCAAAGTCGCCATCCCAGCCGTAGTTGTCGTAAACACCGGCAGCGACAGAGTCTATGAACTGTAGGGTCGCACGACGCAGGATGTCCTTGCCATGGTTCTTGGTATTCTCAGTAGGTTTGGCGTATGGCTGGGCTAAGGTATCGACCAGGACAGGACCGTAAACGTCGAACTTCAGGTTGAACATGCCTGCCGACTGGTCACGGAAATAGTCTGCCAGACAACCCTTGGCATTGCGCTTCTCCTCGTTGAAGCCTGGCTCGTTAAAGAGCTTGTCATAATACTCTATGGGGTTATCCAAGGAGAAATGGGTATCTCTGAACGAGACGAGGATGACCAGCTGGTGATAAGTCTTGTCGGCATCCCAAAGATTGTAGTAAGCTGGCAGACGGGCTGCGCGATGCGCCCCACTGCCGTCTACGAGGTCGGGCATGCAGTGGCCGCGTACAACGGAAAACTCCTCCTGTGCCATGGAGCACAGGGGGAGCATTGCCGTCAGTATAAGAAATAAATACTTTCGAAGCATATAAAATTTTGATTACTTGCAATTCGGGCACCAGGGCTTCAGCTGCTTGAAGAAGTCGTTGCCCTTGTCATCGACGAGGATGAAGGCGGGGAAGTCCTCTACGTCAATCTTCCAGATGGCTTCCATACCCAACTCAGGATACTCCACGCACTCGATGCTCTTGATGCTCGACTGCGACAGCACTGCTGCCACGCCGCCGATGCTGCCGAGGTAGAAGCCGCCGTGCTTCTGGCAGGCCTCCGTGACCACGTCGCTGCGGTTGCCCTTGGCAATCATCACCAGCGAGGCACCCAACGACTGGAACTCGTCTACGTAGGGGTCCATGCGGTTGGCCGTCGTCGGACCCATGGAACCGCAGGGATAGCCCTCGGGAGTCTTGGCGGGACCGGCATACAGCACGGGATATTTCTTGAAGTAGTCGGGCATACCCTCGCCGGCATCGATGCGGGCCTTCAGCTTGGCATGGGCAATGTCGCGGGCTACGATGATGGTACCCTTCAGGTTGACACGGGTGGACACAGGATACTTGCTGAGTTCCTTGCGCACGGCGTCAATACCCTCGTTCAGGTCGATGACGATGCTGTTGCCGCCCTCGCCAGCCTGGGCAAACTCAGCGGGAATCAGCTCAGAGGGGTTCGAGTCCATCTTCTCCAGCCAGATACCGTCGCGGTTGATCTTGGCCTTGATGTTGCGGTCAGCCGAACAGCTGACGCCCATGCCGATAGGACAGCTGGCACCATGACGGGGCAGACGAACCACACGGATGTCGTGAGCCAGGTACTTGCCGCCAAACTGGGCGCCCAGACCAATCTTGTGGGCCTCCTCCAGGAGCTTGTTCTCCAGGTCGACGTCGCGGAAGGCACGGCCTGTCTCGTCGCCCGTTGTGGGCAGTCCGTCGTAGTACTTGATGCTGGCGAGCTTCACCGTCAGCAGGTTCTTCTCGGCCGACGTGCCGCCAATGACGAAGGCGATATGATAAGGCGGACAAGCGGCAGTACCCAGCGACTTCATCTTCTCTACCAGGAACGGCAGCAGCGTGCCCTCGTTCTGGATGGTAGCCTTGGTCATGGGGTAGAAGTAGGTCTTGTTGGCAGAGCCGCCACCCTTGGCCACCATGACGAAACGATACTCAGCTCCCTCCGTAGCCTCGATGTCAATCTGGGCGGGCAGGTTGCAACGGGTGTTCACCTCGTCGTACATGTTCAGCGGAGCATTCTGCGAATAGCGCAGGTTGTCCTGGGTGAAGGTGTTGTAGACGCCAAGGCTCAGGGCCTCCTCGTCCTCGAAGCCTGTCCACACCTGCTGGCCTTTCTCACCGTGGATGATAGCCGTACCCGTATCCTGGCAGAAGGGCAGGATGCCACGGGCTGCCACCTCGGCATTGCGCAGGAACTGCAGGGCCACATACTTGTCGTTCTCCGAAGCCTCGGGGTCTTTCAGAATCTGAGCCACCTGCTCGTTATGCTCGCGGCGCAGCATGAACTCCACATCATGGAAAGCCTGCTGGGCCAACAGCGTCAGGGCCTCTTTCGACACCTTGACAATCTCCTTGCCCTCAAAGTCGGCAGTGGTGACACCCTCCTTGGTCAGAAGGCGATACTCGGTCTTGTCTTCGCCCAACTGAAACATCGGGGCGTACTTGAAATCTACTGGTTTTGCCATAATCTATCTATTTCTATTTTTAGTTAATGATATTATTAAAGGGAAAAACTCCCTGCAAAGATACGCAGAAAATCCGAGACCTCCAAAAAAAAATCAGCCAACGCGTGCTTTGTTCGCTATTTTTTTATTAACTTTGCACTCGAATACGCTAAAACAAACAAAAAATATCGATATTTACTAAACAAATGGAACAAGTATTCAGTTACATTATCAGTTTGGGCGCCAGCGTGATGATGCCCATTCTATTTACGATTATCGGCCTGTGCATCGGCCTGAAGTTCGGACGCTCGCTGAAGTCGGGCCTCTATGTCGGCGTCGGTTTCGTCGGCTTGGGAATTGTGACAGCCCTACTGACTACGAACTTCGGTGGACCGCTGTCTGCCATCAGTGAACTCTACCACCTGCAGCTGAAGGTGTTCGACATGGGCTGGCCCGCTGCCGCTGCCGTCGCCTACAACACTGCCGTAGGCGCCCTCATCATTCCCATCTGCCTGGGTGTCAACTTCCTGCTGCTCATCACGGGCTGCACCAGGACGGTAAACATCGACCTGTGGAACTACTGGCACTTTGCCTTTATCGGTGCCGTGGCCTACTTCGTCATGGACCAGAGCCTGGCATGGGGCTACTTCGCTGCCATCGTGTGCTACATCATCACACTGGTGATGGCCGACCTGACGGCAGACAAGTTCCAGGAGTACTATCCTGAGTGGCAGGGCATCAGCATCCCACAGCCGTTCTGCCAGAGCTTTGTGCCCTTTGCACTCATCATCGGCAAGGCGCTGGACATGATTCCGGGTTTCGACAAGCTGAACATCGATGCCGAGGGCATGAAGAAGAAGTTCGGCGTCATGGGCGAACCGCTCATCCTGGGTGTCATCGTGGGCGCCCTGATTGGCGTACTGGCACAGCTGGACATCAAGAAGGTGCTGTTCCTCGGTGTGACGATGGGTGCCGTCATGGAGCTGATTCCACGCATTACCTCTTTATTTATAGAAGGTCTGAAGCCCATCGCCGAGAAGACGCAGGAGGTGGTGAAGAAGAAGTTCAACGGCAAGAAGGTCTACATCGGCATGTCGCCCGCCGTGGTCATCGGTCATCCGACAACGCTCGTCGTCTCGCTGCTGCTCATCCCCGTGGCACTGGGCCTCGCCGTCATCCTGCCAGGCAACCAGTTCCTGCCCCTGGCCTCGCTGGCCGGCATGTTCTACCTCTTCCCCATGGTACTGCCGTTCACCAAGGGTAACGTGGTGAAGACGTTCCTCATCGGCCTCGTGGCGCTGGCCGTCGGCCTCTATTTCGTCACCGACATGGCTGCTGCCTTCACACAGGCCGCCCACACCGTCTTCGAGCAGACTGGCGACAAGGCCGCCGACATTCCCGCAGGCTTCGAGGGCGGTGCCCTCGACTTCGCGTCGTCGCTCTTCGGCTGGGTCATCTTCAAGTGTGTGGCGTACCTGAAATGGATTGGTGCAGGTGTACTGACGCTCATCACCATCGGCATGGTGGTCTGGAACCGCCTCCGCATCGCCCGCGAAAACAAAAATGCCCAGTAAGAACAAAAAACGAATAAGGTATACTTTTTAGAAACGAATATGGATAATGTGAATAATTTATTCCACGAATTAATATAATAATATTTATTCCTTCAATTTAAATAATCATGACGAAGCAAGAGTATATGGATATGTATGATGTGGTTGGGGCTGCTATGGAGGTCTACAACACATTAGGTCGTGGTATGGCCGAAGCTATATATCAGGAAGCTCTTGCAATAGAGATGAAAAAACGTGGAATGGAGACTGAGCGTGAAAAAGAACTGCGCTTACACTATAAGGACGTTTTATTGGAGAAGACTTATTACGCAGATTTCTATTATAAAGGCATCATTATAGAATTAAAGTCTGTGGATGAAATTGTTTCTGACCATCGAGCTCAGCTTTTCAACTATATGCGTATAACCAAACAAAACAGGGGTATACTCTTTAATTTTGGTGAAAAAGGCCTTTATGCGGAACGTTATCTCTATTTGTCAATTTCTGATGATTTTATACTTCTGAACCAAGACAATTACAGAGATTACATTGATACATAAATATGTCCTTAAAATATTATTATTATTATTCGTGACCAAAATTATTCATATTATTCACATTCGTTTCCAAAACAAAAAGACAGACTATTAATTTCAAAAACAAAGAATATGAAGAAAAAGACATTGATTTCAGCAGTTCTGCTGGCGGCGACATTCGTTTCCGCTTCTGGTCAGCAGACCGTGAACTTCCAGACGGCGTGCCATCCGGAAGACGTGAAGCACTACGACACGAAGACCCTGCGCGAGCGCTTCGTGATGGAGAAGGTGATGGAGGCCGACAAGATTAACTTGACGTACTCCCACTACGACCGCTTCATCTTCGGTGGTGCCATGCCCGTCAACAAGACCCTGAAGCTGGAGAACTTCCGCGACCTGGGTCTCGACGTGGATCCTGGCATCAAGGACAAGTATTTCCTCTACAACCGCGAACTCGGCGTGGTGAACTGCGGCGAGGGTGACGGCGTGGTCATCGTC
Source organism: uncultured Prevotellaceae bacterium (assembly GCA_902765585.1). Classification (GTDB taxonomy): domain Bacteria; phylum Bacteroidota; class Bacteroidia; order Bacteroidales; family Bacteroidaceae; genus Prevotella. The sequence goes on along the minus strand of CACXAG010000047.1, from coordinate 3,869 downwards.
GACGGCAAGGAGTATGCCCTCTCACCCAAGGAGGCCCTCTACATCGGACGCGGCCACATCGCCAAGGACAAGGACGTCAACAAGGAGGTGCTCTTCCGCTCGAAGGACGCCGCCAAGCCCGCCAAGTTCTACCTGAACAGTGCCACTGCCCACCAGCACTACAAGACGCAGTGGATTACGCTGGACGGTCGCAAGGGCTCTCTGAAGGCTGCCGTCTGGGGACCTGTCGGCTCTCTGGAGGAGTGCAACAACCGCACCGTCTACAAGCTCATCGTCAACGACGTGCTGGAGGAAGGCCCCTGCCAGCTGCAGCTCGGACTGACACAGCTGAACCCTGGCGCTGCCTGGAACACGATGCCGCCGCACACCCACGGCCGCCGCATCGAGGCTTACTACTACTTCAACCTGCCTCAGGAGCAGACCATCGCCCACATCATGGGACAGCCCGACGAGAGCCGCGTGGTCTGGCTGCACAACGAGCAGGCCATTATGTCGCCCGAGTGGTCGATACATGCTGCCGCCGGCACCTACTACTACACCTTCATCTGGGGCATGGCCGGTGAGAACCTCTACTACAACGACAAGGACAACATCCCCGTCATCGACATCAAATAGAAAGAAATGTATTGTTTAGAAAGAAATCAAATATGACACCAATTCAAAAAACCAAAATGTCCAACTTCCGTTGGGTCATCTGTGCGCTGCTGTTCCTGGCAACGACGATTAACTATATGGACCGACAGGTCTTATCGCTAACTTGGAAGGACTTTATTGCTCCTGAATTCCACTGGACCGACGGCGACTATGGTACCATCACGGGACTGTTCTCGCTGTTCTATGCCATCGCCAACCTGTTCGCAGGTAAGTTCATCGACTGGATGGGCACGAAGAAAGGCTACCTCATCGCCATCTTCGTATGGTCGTTAGGTGCCGTGCTGCACGCTGGCTGCGGCTGGATGGCCATGACCATCGAGGGCTACGACTCCGTGGCCCAGCTGGGCCAGCTGACGGGCGATGCCGCCGTCGCTATTGCCACTATCTCGGTATGGTTGTTCCTGAGCTGCCGTCTGATTCTTGCCGTCGGTGAGGCTGGTAACTTCCCCGCTGCCATCAAGGCTACTGCCGAGTACTTCCCCAAGAAGGACCGTGCCTTCTCCACCTCTATCTTTAATAGTGGTGCTTCCGTGGGTGCCCTGGCTGCTCCTGCCACCATTCCCCTGCTGGCTCGTGCCTGGGGCTGGGAGATGGCCTTTATCATCATCGGTTGCTTAGGCTTCATCTGGATGGGTCTTTGGATATGGCTCTACGACAAACCCGCCAAGAACAAGCGCGTCAATCAGGCCGAGCTCAACTACATCGAGCAGGACAACGACCTGGCCGAGGCTCAGGACCGCGACAACATGAAGGAGGAGAAGACCATCCCGTTCTTCAAGTGCTTCACCTACAAGCAGACGTGGTCGTTCCTCGTGGGTAAGTTCATGACCGACGGTGTGTGGTGGTTCTTCCTGTTCTGGGCTCCCGCCTACTTCAGCGACCAGTATGGCTATACCTCCGACTCGACAATGGGTATCCTGCTTATCTTCACGCTCTACTTCATCGTGACCGTACTCTCCATCGGCGGCGGCTACCTGCCCACCTACTTCGTCGACAAGAAGGGCATGAATCCCTATTTAGGCCGTATGCGCGCCATGCTCATCTTCGCCTGCTTCCCCGTACTCGGCCTGTTTGCACAGCCTCTGGGTGCCTATAGTGCCTGGTGGCCCGCCATTCTGATTGGTTTGCTGGGTGCTGGTCACCAGGCGTGGTCGGCCAACCTCTTCTCTACCATCGGCGACATGTTCCCCAAGTCAACCATCGGCACCATCGTCGGCTTAGGCACGATGGCCGGCGGTATCGGCTCTATGAGTATCAACCTCGGTAGCGGTAAGTTCTTCGACTGGGCTGCCGGTCAGGGCGCCGCCTTTAGCTTCTTCGGCTTCGAGGGCAAACCCGCTGCCTACATGGTGGTATTCTGCATCTGCGCCGTGGCCTACCTCATCGGCTGGTGCATCATGAAGGCGCTCGTACCGAAGTACAAGCCCATCACGCTTGAAGACTAATCGTCAGACAAACATGTCGTTTTGACAGTCATGGAGATATTATTTCCCATCATATCCATTATAGCCGTCGTCTTGACGGCTATAATGGCTTATATGGTCGGCAGTCACGGGAAAAAGGAGATTGCTGCCAACTACCAACGCCAGCTGGATGCCCAGCGCGACAGCTATGAGAAGCAACTCGGTGCCCAGCGTGACAGCTACGAAAAACAGTTTGCCACCCAGCGCGACATCTTCGAAAAGCAGATTGCCGACCTCAAGGCCTCGTTCGACAAGCAGCTCGAGCAGACGAAAGAGGCTCATGAAGGCCAGATTACGGCCCTGAAGCAGATGAATGCCGAACAGGTGAAGAACCAGCTCGACCTCATTAAGGAACAGATGCAGACCACTTCCGAGAAGGTGCTCAAACTGCGCCAGGCCGAGCTGGGCGAGGAGAACAAGGAGCAGGTGTCCAAAATCATCGACCCGCTGCAGCGGAGTCTGAAGGACATGCAGGAGGCTCTCGCCAAGACCAAGGAGCAACAGGCAGAAGCCCTGACGCGACTGGACGAGAGCATCAAAATCAACATGCAGAAGAGTGCTGCCATCGGCGAGACAGCCGACCGCCTGACGCGCGCACTGACTGGCGAGGTCAAGGTGCAGGGTAACTTCGGCGAGCTGAAGCTCCGACAACTGCTGGAAGACCTGGAGCTGCACGAGGGCGAACAGTATGACACTCAGGAGACGCTGCGTGACAAGAGCGGCAAAGGCGCCAAGGGCGACGACGGCCGCGGCATGATACCCGACTTCATCCTCCACTTCCCCAACAACCGCCACGTCGTCGTCGACTCCAAGATGTCGCTGACCGACTATGAGCGCTACATGAATGCCGCTGACGACAGCCCTGAGAAGCGCGAATACCTCAAAGCCCATATCGACAGCGTACGGATGCAGGTGAAGCGCCTGGCCAGGAAGGAATACACCAAGTACCTGCCCGAAGGCTACAACCGCCTGAACTTCGCCATCATGTACGTGCCTATCGAGGGCGCCCTGAACCTCGCCCTGCTCAACGATGCCTCGCTGTGGCGCGAAGCCTACGACGAGGGCGTCATGATACTCGGACCGCAGACCATGTATATGAATCTGCGCGTACTGGAGATGATGTGGACGCAGGTGCGCCAGTTAGAGAACCAGCAGACCATCATGGATGCCGCCAACACCGTTATCGAGCGCGTCCAGGACTTCGGCGTCCGCTTCCTGGATGTCGAGGCAAGCATGCACGACACCATCCGCAAGATCAACAAGCTGAAGATTACCACAGCCGACAACGGTCCCAGCATCATCACCGCCGCCCGAAACCTCATCAAGGCCGGTGCCCGCGAGAACAAGAAGAAGAAGTCGCTGTCGGAAATGGACGACAGCATGTTCCTCGATGCCGACACGTCCACAACCCTCATGTAGATTCACTGCGGTAGGGACAGCAAGTTCAGTTTGTGTTATAACGAAAGAGGGCCGACACATGTCAGTCCTCTTTTTGTTGTTTTCTGTCCTTAGCTTTCAGCCCTCAGACATCAGCCCTCAGAATGGTCCGAATCCCATGCATGAGGTCGTTCCCAGTGCCGTCAGGGCTGCCGTCAGAATCGACACAATCACCTGAACAACGGTCTTCCACTTTTCCTTCTTCATAGCTTCAGTTTTTTAATGGTTAATGGTTAATCCAAGTTTCTCAAGTCATTTTTGACAACGAATTTCACGAATTTCACGAATTTTTGGCTGCGCATAACTAACCTATTT
>CACXAG010000046.1 GCA_902765585.1 uncultured Prevotellaceae bacterium | reverse complement strand
ACTTTTGCTGATGTATCTTTGCTTTCCCCATTCCCTTTCATTCCCTGCATCTGGTATTCTAAGCGACGGCTATGACACGACAGGTCAAGGGGACGGGTTATGAGGAAATTTCCGCTGGGAAATCGGCCCAGCACCCCCTCGGCGGGCGATTGTCGGCGGGAAATCCGATGAATCGAAACTGCGCGGCCACTTTTCCGACGGGAAATCCGATGAATCGAAACTGCGCGGCCACTTTTCCGGCGGGAAATCCGATGAATCGAAACTGCGCGGCCACTTTTCCGGCGGGAAATCCGATGAATCGAGACAGCGCGGCCACTTTTCCCGCACGCAATGACCCGCCGCCCCCCCTAGAAGCCAGATTTCCAGCGAGAAATCAGCCGCCGAACCCCTCGGTGCCTGATTTCCCGCGAGAAATTTGCCTCTCACCCCCCTCAAAACAGTGAATTTGCCTCTCACCCCCCTCAAAACAGTGTCGCACGGAGGGAAGGCCTTCCGTGCGACACGATTTTTGTAGGTTGTGCTGAGTTTACTTGAACAGCAGGGGAGCCATTTCGCGCAGGGCGCGGCGCCAGGTCAGGAACTCGTGGGCCGTGCCGTCGGAGACGTGGCCCACGGCGTTGAAGCCGGCAGCCTTCAGGGCCTCGACGCTCTGGCGGATGCCGTCAGGGTTCTCCTTGGAGCCGCAGCTCTCGAAGATGAGGCGCACGGCGCTGGCGTCCTTGATGTCGTCGGGCATGTAGGTGCCGCCGCTGAGCAGTCCCCAGTAGCCGAAGACCTCGGGCCGGCGCAGGGTAATGAGCTTGGTCTCCACACCGCCCATGGAGAGTCCGGCCATGGCGCGACTCCACTTGTCGGCCTTGGTCAGATAGTTAGCGTCGATAAAGGGCACGAGCTCGTCGACGAGCAGTGTCTCGAACTCCTTGGCGGTGAACGAGCCGATGGTGCCGAACTTGACGTCGTTGGTCAGTCCGTAGGCCATGACGATGATGAAGGGCTGGATCTTGCCCTCGGCAATCAGGTTGTCCATGATGAGGCCTGCGTGGCCCTGGCGGCTCCAGCTGGTCTCGTGCTCACCCCAGCCGTGCTGCAGGTAGAGCACGGGGTAGCGCTGCTGCAGCCCCTGCTTGCCGGCCTTGACGGGCTGGCCCTTCTTGTCCACCAGCTGGCCGTACTTGGGCGGCAGGTAGACCATGGCGGTCTGCATCTTGCCCGTGCTGGCCGAGGGGTAGAGCACCTCGGTGACGGTGCCGTGCGGGATGTCCATGCGGCACTGGAAGAAGTCCTGGTCGGGGGCGGGAATCTCGATGCCGCTCTCCCAACGGCAGGAGCCGAAGTAGTTGTGGGTGCCGGGGTCGTTGAAGACGCCGCCGTCGATGGTCAGGTGGTAGTAGTGGAATCCGGGGTCCATGGGGCCCTCGGTGGTGCCTGTCCAGACGCCGTCCTTATCCTTGCGCAGCACCGTGCCGCCACGACCGCCCAAGCCGAGGCTGACGATGACCGACTTGGCATCGGGGGCTTCTACGCGGAAGCGGGCATAGCCCTCGCTGTTCACCATGGGGTACTGCTGGCCGGGCTGGTTGCAGGGGTTGGAGACGAAGTCCTCCTTGGGCTGCTGGTTGTCCAGTGCGGCGTCGAAGTCGCGGACGGCAAAGTAGGCGGGCTTCTTCTTGTAGTTCTCGTCGAAGGGCAGGGGGTGGTTGTTGACGCCGAGCCACGAGTCCTTGTCGCCCAGGTTCCAGAACGTCACGCAGTCGATGACGTCCTTGTGGCGGCGGAAAATCTTGAAGATGCGGTTGTACTGGTCGGTGAGCAGCGTGTTCATGTATCCGGCCACGGGCTTGTTCTCGCCGCGCGAGAAGCGCAGCTGACCGCCCATCTCGGTGTTCATGCGGATGTCCAGCTCGGTGACGTGGATGTGCTTCACCAGCTCCGAGTACTTCGTGATGGCGGCCTCCAGGTCCTCCTCGGAGGGGCCGTAGACATTGTAGTGGCCCTGCATGCCGATGCCGTCGATGGGCACGCCGGCGTCCTTCATCTTCTTCACCATATTATATATACGGTCGCGCTTGCCGGGGTCGCACTCGTTGTAGTCGTTGTAGAAAAGCAGCGCGTTGGGGTCGGCCTCGCGGGCAAACTGGAAGGCCTTGGCAATGAACTCGTCGCCGCAGAGCTTGAAGTGACGGCTGTCGCGGTAGGGGCTGCCGGGCTCGAACTTGCCGTTCACGAAGTTCGGGCGAACGTTGTCAGCCATGGCCTCGTTCACCACGTCCCAGCAGTAGACGACGTCCTTGTAGCGGTTGACCACGGTGTGGATATGCTCGCGCAGGCGCTTGTAGAAGACCTCCTTCGAGACCTCGCGGCCCTTCTTGTCGGTGAACATCCAGTCGGCAAACTGCGAGTGCCAGCAGAGGCAGTGGCCACGCAGCTTGATGCCGTTCTTGCGGCAGAAGTCGGCTATCTTGTCGGCCTTCGAGAAGTCCCACACGCCCTCCTTCGGGTGCAGTTCGCCGGGCTTCATGTCGTTCTCGGCAGTGATGCTGCTGAACTCCTTGATGGCCAGCTGCTGCTGCTCGTCGTTGGCGACGTTACGTTGGTTCAGGGCGACGCCGATGAGGAAGTAGTCCTTGTAGGCGTCCTTCAGTCCCAGTTCGGGATGCGGGTCGGCGGGTCCGCGGCCCCACTGTGCCCACGCGGGCATGGCGCTCAGCATCAGCACCGCCGCACACAGAGTCTTTAAAGTCTTTTTCATTAGTTTAATGGTTTTAATGTTTAATCTTTAATCTTTAATCTTTAATGTTTAATGTTTAAAGAGGTGGGGGATGAACTCGTGGAGGCCGCGGCGCCAGGTCAGGAACTCGTGCGCCGTGCCGGCAGACTCGCTGGCGTCCACCTTGATGCCCAGTTCGCGCAGCTGCTCGACGATGGGACCGCTCTTGATGAAGTCGTCAGAGCCCCAGTTCATATACATGTAGTGAATCTTCTTGTTGAACTCGTCGGCATTGGCAAAGACGCCGTTGTAGGCCGTCTTCACGTCCAGTCCGAAGATGGCGCCGCTGAAGGTGCCGAGCCACGCAAACTTGTCCATGTTCTGCAGCACCACGTCGAACGTCTGGTGACCGCCCCAGCTCAGACCGGCCATGGCGCGGTTCTCGCGGTCGGCCTTCGTGCGGAAGTTGGCGTCGATGTAGGGGATGAGGTCGTTCAGCAGCACGGGGTAGAACGAGGCGCCGTACTCCGAGCGTCCGGCCTGGTTGCTGCCGCCGCGGAACGGACCCTTGATGTCGCCGCTCTCCATGACCACTATCATCGGCACGGCCTCGCCCGAGGCAATGGCGTTGTCCATGATGTGCTGCATCTTACCCTGGATGGCCCAGCTGGTCTCGCCCTCGCCCATGCCGTGCTGCAAGTAGAGCACGGGGTAGCGCTTCTTGGCATTCTTCGACAGCTCGTACTCGGCAGGCGTGTAGACCAGGGCGTGGCGCCACTCGCCGTTGACAGACGGCTGCTGGCCCTGGGCTGCTGGCTGGTGCCCATTGATGGTTGAGTGCTCGGCAAAGTAGTAGATGCTGCGCACCTGACCGTGGGCAATGCCCTGCTGCGGACGGTAGTAGTCGCCCTCGGGACCCTCGGGAATCTCGATGCCGCCCGACTCGCGGTTGCAGCCGAAGAAGGTCTCAGAGGCAGGGTCGACGAAGTTCACGCCGTCGATGTTCATGAAGTAGTAGTGGAAGCCCACGGGCAGCGGGTCGGTCTGCGCCATGAAGCCGCCCTTACCGTCGGGCAGCATGTCGTACTTCTTGTTGCAGATGTCGACAATGACCTTGCGGGCCTGCGGGGCCTGGATGCGGAAGTAGGCGCGGCCCTCCTTGTCCACCTTCGGGAAGTCGTTGCCAGGAATGGTGGTCTCGGCGATGACGGCGTCGGCAGGCACCTCAATCTTCTTCGGCATCTCGATGTACGGGCGCTTGGGCTCAAAGCCAAGATGACGCGCCACGGCCTCGCCGTAGCGGCAACCTAACTCGCGGTAGCCGGCGGCGTCGAAGTGTAGGCGGTCGGGACCGTTCGAGCAGTCGTCCGACGAGATGACCTGGGCGGTATGCAGCGTCTGCGGCAGCTCGTCAATCTGCTTCTTGCAGCCGATGCACACGCCCTGGCCGCCAGCCTGCACGATGTTGCCGGCATAGAGGTTCACGTCCTCGGGCTTCAGCTGCAGGTCGGCGCAGAGGTTGTCATACACCCGCTGCACCATGCCGGCCCACTTCGGGTCGCCCGTGTTCGTCTCGCCCTGGTGCATTAGGATACCCTTGATGACACCGTCCTTCTGGGCCTTCTTGGCCAGCGTGACCAGGCGCTGGTAGGGGTTGTTGTCGTAGGCGGCCAGCATGCCTTTCATCCAGCCAGGGGCCTTGTTCTTCACGTAGTTGTCGATGCTGTCGGGCAGGAAGCCTTTGATGTCGATGCCGCCGATGGCGACGTGGATGACACCAATCTTGATGTTCTCGGGCAGCGATTCCACCAGCGTCCTGCCAAACCAGTCGGCAGGCGTCAGACCCGTGCCGGGACGGCAGAGTGGGGGAATGGCCTCGCACCACTCGCCCTGCTTACGGCCCATTTCGGGGAAGTCCACGGCTGGCATCAGCAGGAAGCGGGGACCGGGACTCTTCAGGTCCTGAGCCTCAGGACGTGCATTGCCCTCCATGTTCGACTGTCCGAAACACAGGAAAATGTAGAAATTCGGGTCGGGCTTCTGCGCAGCCGCGCTGCTAAATATAAAAGAACAAATAATAATTAATAAACTTGGCAGAATACGTTTCATAGATTTCAATTTTATTTTCCGTTTTGTTTTCACCGTTTGTTTCACCGCTTTTCTCTGTAGGTTGCGGCTCTGTCGCAACCTCCTTCAAGCTGTTTCACCGTTTTTCTCCGTAGGTTGCGACTCAGTCGCAACCCCCTTCAAGCTCTCACTTGCTGACCATGCTCTCGGAGAAGTAGTGGTCGCGCAGGGGCTTGTCGATGGCCTTGCCCTTCAGTTCGACCGGCTGTTCCAGACGGATGTCGGCAGACGATGCACCCACCTTGATCTTGTACGTGCCGGGAGCGATGTTCCACTGGCGACGGCTGCCCTGGCGGCTATAGTAGCCAAACTGGTCGACAAAGAGCCGCGTGGTGACCGTCTTGGTCTGGCCGGGCTCCAGTGGCACGCGGGCAAAACCTTGAAGCTGCAGGGGATGTAGATGCTGCGTGCTGTCGGTGGGCGATAGGTAAAGCTGGACTATCTCGTCGGCAGCGCGCTCACCCGTGTTCTTCACCTGGAAGGTCACCTCGACAGCGTCGTCGGTGGTCTGGGCATCGTTCACCTGCAGGTTCTTGTACTCGAACGTGGTGTAGGTGAGACCATAGCCGAAAGGCCAGGCTATTTGACTATTAGCCGATTTCGGATAATTATAGCAGATAGGCTCGTAAAGCTCCTCGGCAGGATAGCTGACGCTGAGCTTGCCGGAGGGCGACACCTTGCCAAACAGAATGTCGGCGACGGCATGACCGCCCTCCTCGCCCGGATACCAGGCCTGGATGACGGCAGCGCAGCGCTCGGCAAGACCGCTGATGACCTGTGCACGACCGCCAAAGAGGACGAGTACGACGGGCTTGCCCGTGGCGAGCAAGCTCTCCACATACTGCTCCTGCTTGCCGGGCAGGCGCAGACCCTGACGGTCGCGGTTCTCGCCGCAGAGCATCACGTTCTCGCCCATGGCTGCCACGATGACGTCGGCATCTTTGGCCAGGGTCAGGGCTTCTGCCGCATCGGCCTTCTCGCCGGAGTCCACCTTGCGGTGCAGGATTTCGTACTCCCAGGCACGCTCGTCGCCCAGTTCGGAGAACTTGGTCTCTATCTCCTCCGTCCAGTCACAGCCGCGAGCATAGAGAATCTCTATTCCTTCGGGTTTGTTGTCTTTCATGCCTTCCAGCAGACCGATGATATGCGGATGGTCGAGGTCGGTCTCCACCTTCTTCCAGAAGTATGACATGGCGGGGAAGCTGTAGTCGCCGCACATTGCCCACATGCTGTTGGCGTTAGGACCAGTCAGCAGGACTTTCTGAGGTGAGAGAGGTAAGACGTTGCTGTCGTTCTTCAGCAGTACCACGCTTTGAGTAGCGATGTCGTAGGCCGTTTGGCGTTCCTCGGGGGTGTCGAGGGTGATGGTCTCCTCGCTATACAGGTTGGGTTTCAGGTCCATCAGACCGGCGCGGAACTTATAGCGCAGCACGTTCTTGACGGCACGCTCCAGCGTCTTGGGCTTCACCAAACTCTGGTCGATCGCTTCCTGCAAATGGTTGAAGTTAGCACCAAAGGGGAAGTCGACGTCACAGCCGGCATTGATGGCGGCGGCTGCCTTGTGGACGATATCGGGCTGGCCGGGCAGCTGGTCGATGGCAGTGTAGTCGCTGACCACCATGCCGTCGAAGCCTAAGTAGCCGCGCAGGATGTCGGTAAGTATCTTGTAGTTAGCCACGCAGTTGACCTTTTCGCCGGTGGTATCGGCCATGGCATGGTAGCCGGGCATGACGGCACGGCTGCCAGCCATACGGATCATGGCCTCGTGGGGCAGCAGGATGTCTTCCATCAGTTCCTGCTCGTCGGCATCACCGCCTCCACCGTAGCCGAGGTAGTGCTTGGAACAGGCTCCGACGCCCTTGCGCAGGTCGCCCTGCTGCAGGCCGCGCACAAAGGCGACGCCCATGACGGCAGATAGGTAGCCGTCCTCGCCGTAAGACTCCTCCAAACGGTTGAAGCTGGGCGTACGGCAGACGTCCACCATGGGCGACAGCGACAGCACGCCACCCATCTTGCGCATCGCCGTACTGGTCTGGCGCGTCTTCAGCTCAGCCAGTTCGGGATTGAACGAGCAGGCCTGCCCAATCTGCTGGGGATAGATGGTGGCGCCACGGGTGTTGACGCCCGACAGCACCTCCTCGTGGAAGAGGGCAGGGATACCCTGCAGCGTGTGGTGCATCAGCCAGTCCTGGACGGCTGCCACGCGGTCGCGCAGCGTGTTGGGGTCCATGGGCTTCTGCATGGCAAACTGCGAGAAATGGCCGATGCCGTTGGGGATGAGCTGGCGGCATTTCGCCGTGTCCAGCTTCCCCTGGTCATCGAAGAGGTCATCCATATACATGCTGCCTAACTGGGCAATACGCTCAGGCTGCGACATGCGGTCGTAGAGCTCGTCAATCTGCTCGTCCATGCTGGGGAGCGCGCTACAACCGGCAAATAGGGTCGTGATGCACGTCATGATGATTCCCTTTTTCAATTTTTCAATTTTCATATTTCATCTTTCATTTTCACAGCGAGTATTCCAGCATCACCATGGAGTAGGGAGCCAGGTCGAGGGTGAACTTCTTCTGGGCCTTGATGGTCTCGATGGCGGGCACGATGGGCTGGGCCTCGTAGTTGTTCTCAGCATCCGGCTGACCGCTGATGACGGTCTTCTTGGCCTGCTTCTTCAGACCGAAACGACCCAGATTGACCTTGGCTTTCTTGACATCGGAGCCGGCATTAACCAGCTTGACATAAAGCTTGCGCGTCTTGACGTTGAGGATGACCGATTGTCCGTAGTTGACATCCTTTTGTGGCTGCTCGATATTGGCTACATCCCCCTCGAAGGTGACGCAGTCGCCATAGTAGTACTGTCCGCAAGACTGACCGAACAGCTGTTGCACGTAGTAGCTGCAGGTGAGGAACGGACGCTCGTTGTCGTAGTAGATGAGGTCGGGGTTCCAGTTGGTATTGGTCTTGCGGGCAAACAACGGGGCGTAGCTGGTCATGACGACGACATCGGCATTGCGCTCGACATGCAGCAGGTAGAGGCCTTCTGCCAAGGCGTCGAGGAGTTTCTTGTCCTTGGAGGCATACTCACCAAGGTACACCTTTGTCTTGCGGTCGCGGGGGTACTGGTCGTACTGGCGGCTGCTGAGGAAGTAGCTGTTGGGCTCGTAGTAGTGCTCGTCGATGATGGGCATGCCCAGTTCGTCAGCCAGTTTCCAGCCGGCTTCGAAGTCGGGATTCTCAGGGTGTGAGCCAGGACCGGCGGTACCGACGATGACAATCTCTGGGTGAGCCTTTGTGACACGCTCATACATATACTTGAAACGCTCGCAGAACTCGGGAGAAATCTTCTCCTCGTTGCCGATACCTAAGTATTTCAGATTGAAGGGCTTGGGATGGCCGGCATCGGCACGCATCTTGGCCCACTTTGACGTGGCGGGGTCGCCGTTAGCCCACTCAATAAGGTCGAGAGCGTCCTGCACCCACTCGTCCATCTCAGACATGGGGACGACATCCTGGGCCTGCGTAGGCCACATGTTCCAGCCACCATTGGTGCCCTGGCACGACACGCCGCAAGGCAGGATGGGCACGGGCTGCATGCCGAGGTCCTCGCAGAACTGGAAATACTCGTAATAGCCCAGTCCCATGCTCTGGTGGTAACCCCACGTGTTCTTCAGACCGCGGCGCAACTCCTTGGGACCGATGGTGGTCTTCCAGCGATAGGTGTCCCAGAAACCGTCACCACCGCCGTGTACGACACAACCGCCAGGGAAGCGCATGAAGCGTGGATGCAGGTCGGCGAGAGCCTGTGCCAGGTCCTTGCGCAGACCATGACCCATGTAGGTGTCCTGCGGCATCAGCGATACCTGGTCGATGTCCAGGTCGCCCTCGTTAAGCACGAGGATTTGCAGCGCAGCCTTCTGACTGGTGCTGTCGGGTGTCAGCACGGCTTCGTATTTCGCCCAGTTGGTATTGCTGACATTGATGGTCGTCTCGGCCAGCAGTCTGGGGTCTTTGGGAGGCCAGCCCTCTTTGTTTTCAACGAGTGCGACGCGCACCGTCTTGGCATTGCCGATGTTGCGGAAGAAGACGGAGAAGTCGTATTTCTCACCAGCTTTGACACTGATGCCCTCGAAACCGTCGTTCTGAATGCCATAGCCTCTCCAGCCGGTGTAGTCGTAGAACTGTTTGGTACGCTCGGTATGCAGGCGCATGTAGGTGGGGTTGTTGGGATGGATGGGGTTGTCCTTACGTACCTCAATCAGTCCCAAGGAGTGTCCCGGACGGATAACCTTCCAGGCTGTACCGGCTCCCCAGCCGTCACGCTCGGCAGGGCTGTATTCAAACGAACCATTCTGTACGAGTTCTGCATAGAGTCCGCCGTCTGCCGACATGCTGATGTCTTCAAAGAAGATGCCTAACAGTTCATCACTAATCGCTTTGCCGCCTTTCGGGGCATTCATTGTTCGCTGGGCTTGCAGTCCCAGTGCCACTGCCAGTAATAGGGCAGTGCTGGTCATAAGTCTTTTCATTTTTTCTTAGGTATTTTATGTTGATTGAACTTAAATGATTATTCATTGGGTTGTTCACCGCCACCACCTCTGTTGCCTCTAAAGCCTCTGCCTCCACCGAAGCCTCTGCCGCCGCCAAAGCCCCCGTTTCCGAAGTCAGGCATCTGGGGAGCGGGCTCCTTACCGAGGTCCATTAGCATCTTGAACAGGGCACGACGACGCTGGCTCCACGTGGGATAGTCGCTGGCACGCAACGTGCGAATCTTGAAACCGGGCATCTGAGGGCCTTGCTGCATAAACTCTAATGTGCTGGTAGTCAGAATGCAGGGTTTGGTCTTGCCGTCGGCTATCATGCGGTCGACAATGGCGTTGGCACCACCCAGCTTGAACCAGCTCTCCATGGTGTCTCCCTCGCCGGGCACCAGTTGGATGAAGGCGGGGATAGTCATAGTCTGGGGCATGGGCGAGGTGTACCAGGCTTCCATGCGGTCAAGTTCGTAAGCAAGTCGTCCGTGCTCGATGTCGCCTTGTGACGCGAAGTTGAAGGGAGAGCGGGGATTGTCGGCAATGCTAAACTTAAAACCTTGGTCTGGTGAGAGATACATATTATTTGGGTCAGCCACGCGGGTGCCGTCCACGATGAAACAGTACTTGAAGGTCTCCATGGGGTACTCCGTGAATACAGCGCTCCAAACACCGTCGGAGTCGCGCTGCATGATGATATTCTCAGGCAGGATTTCACACTCCAGCTCCACGTTCTTGGCATCGGGGGCCTTGAAGCGGAAGGTGATGGCGTCTTCACTGTATTCGGGCGAGATGATGGGCTTGGGGAACAAGCGGGCCATGACGCCGGGCGTAAACTGTTGTTCCTTGCCCGTAGCGGCAGGAGCGGGCTTTCCATCCTTCATGGCTGTCTCGGCGGCCTTCTTATTAAAGAGCAAGGGTAGGGTCTTTGCCAGGAAGTACTTGGCATTCATCCAGGTATGACCAAACTTGTCGGACGTGAACTCCTTGACGCTGTGGATGCCTTTCTTGTCGAGGAACTCCATGTAGTCGCGGGCGTTGCCATAGAGGAAGTCGTCAGTACCTACACCGAGCCAGAACAGATGAATCTGCTTGTTGGTGGCGTCAGCTTGGTCGTAGACATTGGGGATGTCGGTCGACGTAAACGAACTGTAGCTGCATAGGTATGAGAACTTGTCGAGGTTTGTCAGGCCATTGAACAGCGCCTGGTTGCCGCCGCGTGAAAAACCACCGATGGCACGGTGGTCACGGTCGGCCTTGGTGCGGTAGTTCTTGTCAATGTATGGCAACAGGTCGTTGATGAGATCCTTGCTGAAGACGTCATCGCCGAAGCGCATCTGACGGGCAATCTCTTCGCTACGCTCCTTAGTGGTAGCGCCCGGCACTGTCGTCGGCGCATCCTGAGACTTCAGCTTCATGGGGTTGCCGTAGGGCAGCACGACAATCATCTCCTTGGCTTGTTTGGCAGCCAGCAGATTGTCGAGGATGTAGTTGACACGCCCCACCTTGTAGTAGACCTCTTCGGTGTCTGTGGTGCCGCTGATGAGGTAGAAAACGGGATATCTCTTTTCGCGGTTCATCATGTAACCGGGCGGCAGATAGACGATGGCATGGTTGGTGGCTCCTAAACTCTTGGAATAGTAGCTGACATACTCGATGCGGCCGTGAGCTACGTCGCAAATGTCATGCGGCAGCGCGCCGTCCTTCGAAGGAATCTCCAACAGGCTGTTTTTGAAGCCTTCGTTGGGGAAGTACTGTGGATTCTCAGGATCCATCACGTTCACGCCGTCAACGATGTAGCAGTAGGGATACATGTCAGGAGCGGCAGGACCGAGGGTCACTGTCCACGTGCCATCGGCATCACGGGACATCTCCTTGCGGCCTGCAAACTGTACGTCTACAAAAACCGTCTTTGCAGCGTCATTTTGATAACGGAACGTCACCGTGCCGTCATCGTTGGTCTTTGGCTGCGCTGAGGCAGTGAGAGTACTGGCCAGCAGCGCAAAACAGAGGATCTTTTTCATAGTCTTTTTGTTTTTTGCAGCGGACTTCTCGGACTTTTCTACTTCATTAGTCTGTGTCAGTCCGCTGCTATTAATTACTTGATAATGACTTTCTTACCGTTGACGATATAGAGGCCGGCACGGTTGGGCTTGCCGTCGATGCAGCGTCCGTCCAGCGTGTACCATTTATCATTTTTCATTTGTTCATTATGATTTAGACGCACAGCGTCGCTGATGCCAGTCGTGGTCCCTTCCTTCAGCGTGCAGAAGGTAAAGTAGGTGGGCTCGTCAAACATAGCGGGATGCGCTGCATCCTTCAAATATTTGCCTGTGCCGGTGTTCTGCAGCGTCCAGCCCTTGTCCTCGACATATTGGATGTCCCATACGGCGCCGTTGGTGATGTCATAGCCATTCTGGCTGTTCAGACCGTTGAGGAAACAGCAGTCACCAGTAACAGCCTGTGAGTTAAGATAGGCAATGGAACCATTCACCAGATAGTCGTCGCCATCGGTGTTGATGAGTTTCAGACCACGTCCCTTGCCAACTCTTGACAATTTGAACATATATCCCTCATTTGCGAAATCATCGAATGCCTTATCGAAGGTGTCGTAGCCCAGTACCTCTGCGCCTGCACCATAGAGGGCCTTGTTCTCTGCCTCGTTGACGATGGCGAAGGTCTTACCGCTTAATGCTGACAGACCGCCAGTATAGCGCTCGTCAATGGTCACAGTCTTGGTATATTCGCCTGAACTGCTCATCACCTCCAAAACCTTTGCGGCATAGCGCTTTCCAAACGTACGGTAGCCTGCAGCTGAGAAATGCCAGGGGTCAGTACCATTGCCGGGGATACCTTCAGCCGATACCACGTAGCCTGTAGGAATGACTTCAGGAATCTTAGCGACTACATGATTATGCCAAGAACAGCCACCGCCCATGTCCTCATACTCCGTCTCACCGACAAAAATGGGCACGTCGGCAGCCCTGAGACCGAGGTCCTTCAGCATATCCTTGTAAATCTTCTTCACCATGCCAGGCCACTTTTCATCACCATTATTCGAACAGCCCTGATGCAGCAGGACGCCCTTGATGACACCAACATTCTGAGCCTTCTTGGCCATTTCGATGATACGGCCATAGGGATTGCCGCCGTAATGACGCTTAGCCAGCGTAACCCACCATTCACTGGGGTTGTCCTTCATCCACTGCTCGTATAAGTCTTTGTCGAACATCTGAATGGGGCTGCCACCCATAGCTACGGCTATGACGCCAATCTTCTTGTCCGGCAGTTCCTTCACCATCGTGCGGCCGAAATAGTCCGTCGGACCTAATTTGCCGTCTGGGCTGACGATAGGACACTCGGCCGTATACCATTCACCGAGCGTACGCTTGGGACTAGTGAAGTTGCACGTTGCCAGCATCTGGAATCGTGAGTCCACATTGCCCACATCCTGGGCTTCCCACTGGGCGTTACCCTCCATGTTCGACTGTCCGAAACAAATGTAGATGTAAAAATTGGGATCTACTTCTCCCTTTACTCCAAGAACCGATAACAAAGCCACGAGGCCTGTCAAAAATAGTTTTTTCATTTTTTAAGTCTTTTTTTATAGAAAACCTATTTATATTTTCAGATTTTCGCTGCAAATATACGAAAAAGAATCGATATTGTCTTCTCTCAGCGTTGTAAATGCTTGTCTTGTCGTAACAAAATCGTTCTATTTCGTAATAATATGATATATGTGTTACATTTTGCAAAATCCGTGCGACAAACGAGAAAGGCTATTAATTAAATAATGTGTACCTTTGCAGCGCAAACAAGAAAATTTTAGCAAAACTTTTATAGTTACTAAAGTTGTTAGTAGTTTTGGTATGTAATCAACGGGGCCGACGGGAGTCTCCCCCGTTTTTATTTTGGTTAAGTGCTATATATAATAAGGTGTAAACAGGCTGGAGAGGACTTGTTGTAGCAAAGGTAACATATTGAACCTTAAAAGCAATAATTATTAAGCAGTGTTACAAAAGGCAAAATGCGTGTAACAATCGATAAAATCCGTTCAGATGAAAATACCTACCTTTGTGCCGAATTTCGTAATTTATTAATAATAACATAAAAAAACCGTGAATCAAAATCTGTCAAAATGAAGAATCTAAAACAATTGATCAGACAGACTGTTCCCATGATGTTGATGCTGTTTTGCTGCAGCACGGCGTTGCATGCCCAAACGGGTGTCACTGTCACGGGTACGGTAACAGATGGAAACCAGGAGCCATTGATTGGCGCCTCGGTGGTGGTGAAGGGACAAACCTCCCTGGGTACCGTCACTGATTTCGACGGTAACTTCCAGTTGAAGGTACCCTCGGAACAGTCGGTGCTGGTGATTTCCTATGTGGGTATGACCACGAGGGAATTCAAGGTCGGCAAGCAGCGCAACTTCAAGGCTGTGCTGCAGGACGACACCCAGTTGGAGGAAGTCGTAGTCGTCGGCTTCGGCCAGCAGAAGAAAGCTTCTGTGGTCGGTGCTATCACGCAGACTACAGGTGAAGTGCTGGAACGTGCAGCAGGTATTGGTAGTGTGGGTGCAGCCCTCACTGGTAACCTTCCTGGTGTTGCAACCATTGCTTCTACTGGTCAGCCTGGTGAAGAAGACCCGCGTATTTACATTCGTGGTGCAGCAGCCTGGAACCAGGATGCCCAGCCGCTCATCCTCGTGGATGGTGTTAAACGTGAGATTAAGTCCGTTGATATTACATCAGTGGCTACCGTCTCCGTGCTGAAGGATGCCTCTGCTACAGCCGTTTATGGTGTGGAGGGTGCTAACGGTGTTATTCTGATTACCACCAAGCGTGGCGTGGAAGGTAAGGCACGTATCGATGTCGGCTTCAATGCTACTCTGAAAGCTGTGTCTAAGCTCCCGCGCAAGTATGACTCTTATGATGGTTATATGCTTCGCAATGAAGCTCTTGAACATGAACTTGCCATCGGTGGTGATGCTTCTTGGACTTACTATCGTCCCCAGACCTTCATCAACAATTTCCGCAATCAGGACCGTACCGTTAAGCCACAATATGATGCTGCAGGCAACTATCTCGGTGAATATAGCCAGGCAGAACGTTATGCCAACGTTGACTGGCAGGACGAGATGTTCAAGAGTACTGCTT
Source organism: uncultured Prevotellaceae bacterium (assembly GCA_902765585.1). Lineage (GTDB taxonomy): Bacteria > Bacteroidota > Bacteroidia > Bacteroidales > Bacteroidaceae > Prevotella. The sequence continues at coordinate 1,007 of CACXAG010000046.1, read as the reverse complement.
TGTCATATAATGCCAACCTGAATATTTCGGGTGGTACCAAGTTCGTGAAGTATTTCGTCGCCTTCGACTACCAGAATGAGGGTGATATGACCCGTATTTGGGACAACAATCAGGGTTATGAGGGTGGTTATTCGTACAATCGTTTGAATGTACGTTCAAATCTGGATTTCCAGATTACGAAGACCACGCAGTTCAAGGTGAACCTGGCTGGTTCTAATGCCCAGCAGAAGACCCCACGTTATTATTATGGTAATAGCGGGGAGTTCTTCCAGCAGCAGAACTGGGCTGGTGCCTACGGTATGGCTCCTAACCTCTTCCCCGTTCAGTTCTCTGACGGTGCGTGGGGCTACTACCCGCTGGTATCGAATGTGGCAAACTCTCCGATGAACGTAGCAACGGCAGGTTATACGCAGAGTGCTATCACTCGCGTATTCACCGACTTTGCCCTCGAACAGGACCTCGGCTTTATTACCAAGGGACTGATTGCCCGCGGTACCATTTCTTGGGACAACCAGTTTAACGAAGGTGACCGCGGTATTACTGCCCAAGGTCACACGAACAAAAGGGCTTACATGCTGCCTGAGGATGGTCAGCTGCTGTATGAGAATTCTATTTTCGACAATACCGGTTTTGACTTCTATGAAAGCCGGGACTGGGACACGCAGCCAGGTAGTGTCAATTATACCTACCGTGCCACGGAAATGTCGCTCCAGCTCTTCTGGGCTCGCCAGTTCGGTGACCATAACGTGACTGTCATGGGTAACTGGAAACGCCGTATTGATGCAGGTAATGCCGACCTCGAGAATCGTCGTGAGGACTGGGTGTTCCGTACTACTTACGATTACAAGAGCCGCTATTTCGCTGAGTTCAATGGTGCTTACAACGGTTCACAGAAGTTCTCGCCCGATAACCGCTTCGCCTTCTTCTGTTCAGGTGCTGCCGGTTGGATGTTGTCAGAGGAGAAATTCATGAAGAAATTGAGAGATAAACACATCGTCGACATGTTC
>CACXAG010000045.1 GCA_902765585.1 uncultured Prevotellaceae bacterium | reverse complement strand
CAACGAGAAGCAGGAAATCCTGGTGCCCTTCCGCACCTGGCGCAACACCAACACGGGCAAGGCCGCTGCCGAGCTCTCCAAGCTCTTCAACTACAACATTCCCCTGCGCTGGAGCATCAGCCACCTCTATGAGGCCATCCTCGACAACGAGGAGCACGTCACGAACATCAAGTACCTGACCACGCTGGCCGGCTACGTCCACTGGCAGGTGACGGGCCAGTTCGTGCTCGGCGTGGGCGACGCCTCGGGCATGATTCCCGTCGACCCCGCCACCAAGACCTACGACGCCACGATGGTGAAGAAGTTCGACGAGCTCATCGCTCCCAAGGGCTTCTCGTGGAAACTACTCGACATCCTGCCCAAGTCGCTGAATGCCGGCGACAATGCCGGATTCCTGACCTCCGAGGGCGCCAAGAAGCTGGACGTCAGCGGCCACCTGAAGGCAGGCATCCCCGTATGTCCTCCCGAGGGCGACGCCGGCACGGGCATGGTAGCCACCAACGCCGTCAAGCAGCGCACGGGTAACGTCTCGGCCGGCACCTCATCATTCTCGATGATTGTGCTGGAGAAGCCCCTGTCGAAGCCCTACGAGATGATTGACATGGTGACGACGCCCGACGGCTCACTCGTGGCCATGGTGCACTGCAACAACTGCACCAGCGACATCAACGCCTGGGTCGGACTCTTCAAGGAGTACCAGCAGCTGCTGGGCGTGCCCGTCGACATGAACGAGCTCTACGGCAAGCTGTTCAACAAGGCCCTGGAGGGTGACGCCGACTGCGGCGGACTGATGGCCTACAACTACGTCTCGGGCGAGCCTGTCACGGGACTGCAGGAGGGTCGCCCGATGTTCGTGCGCTCGGCCAACGACAAGTTCAACCTGGCCAATTTTATGCGAAGCCACCTCTACGGCGCCATCGGCGTGCTGAAGATTGGCAACGACATCCTGTTCAAGGACGAGATGATTCGCGTGGACCGCATCACCGGTCACGGCGGCTACTTCAAGACCGCCGGCGTAGGTCAGCGCATGCTGGCTGCCGCCCTGAACTCGCCCATCTCCGTCATGGAGACCGCTGGCGAAGGCGGCGCATGGGGCATCGCCCTGCTGGCCGGCTACCTGATTAACAAGCAGGGCAAGTCGCTGGCCGACTACCTGGAGGAGGTCGTCTTCGCCGGCAACACGGGTGTCAGCATCGCCCCCACCGCCGAGGACGTGGCCGGTTTCGAGAAGTACATCGAGAACTACAAGAAGTGTCTGCCCATCGAGCAGGCCGCCGTAGACCACAAGTAAGTCTTCCGCGACTGACGACAATGAAAAAACTCAGGGGGCCCGAGCCTCCTGAGTTTTTTCTGTTTGTCTGCGCGAAGCCCTTTTTTTCTTAATAAGCTGCAATCGCCCGGAAAAGTGACAATTGCTTCCTACTCGGACGCTGGGCGCTGGTAGTCCACGAAGGCGTACTGGTAGGCGGGAAACTCAGGGTGTCTGTCCCGGCGAGTTCTCTCAACGCCACACTCACCAAAAAGAGAATTGTCAATGAGCAATCGTCAATGGACTGGCGTATGCCTGTTCCCATTGCGGGATGACGACTTCCTGACGGTAGCGGGCGGCAGACTGGCGGGCCTGGCGACCCATCTGAAGGCGTTCGGCATCGTGCGCCATCATCCACTCCATCTTGTCGGCCAGGTCCTGCACCTCCATCCTGGCCAGCAGGCCCGTCTCTCCGTCTTGGATGATGTCTGCCGGACCGTACGGACAGTTGGTGGCCACCACGGGGATGCCGCACGCCATAGCCTCGATGATGACCAGCCCGAAACCCTCGAAGTCGCTGCTCAGCACCAGGAAGTCACTCTGTCCGTAAACGGCATAGATTTGGTCCGTGGGGGACAGAATACGAATGCGTTCTGTCAGTCCGTGGCGGGCTATCTGCTGGCGAAGTGGCTTTTCGTCCTCCCCCTCTCCATAGATGTCGACGTGCCAAGAGGGATATTTCGCTGCCAGCACGGCAAAGGCGTCTATCAAACGGTCAAAGCGCTTTTGCGGTGCCAGACGCCCCACACAGACAATGCGGTGCTGGGGACGGACAGGATGGGATATTTCCTCGGGATAGCGGGTAACGGGGTTGGGAATCACCGTCACGCGGGGCACGCCTACCCTGCGCCAGCATTCGGCATCGCCCTGCGTCAGCGCAACCAGCAGGCTTGACTTCTTAATAGCCCGCAGGGGATTCTGCAGCCAGTAGAGCGCTTTCTCCGTGATGCCGCGCCGGATGACGGTATGTCCATAAGCCAGATGCGACTCCACGATGACGGGCGTCTTGCCCGCCAGCCGCACCAGGTCGCTGAGGAAATTCTCGGTATTGGGTATGGCAACGACGATGACGTCCGGGCGGAACTCGTCCATCACGCGGCCCATGCGTTCCCTGAACGTGCGTTTCAGTTGCAGCAGTGCCCAAGGGCGTCGCCAGAGGGGCTGATGATAGAGGCTGAAATAGTGGCAATCAATATCGGTGTGTCTGACCGCGGGGGGCAGCTGGTACGCCAGCGGACCGTCGTGCTCGTAGGTCACGAACAGCACCTCGTGCCCCTGCCGAGCCAGAAAGTTCGCCTTGTCGGTCAGCGTACGTTCCTGACCGCCCTTCGTCGACAACAACGGAATGAAATAAATGAGCCTCATTTTCTGAGCGAAGCGAATTTAATCTTTAATGTTTAATGTTTAATCTTTAATGTACCAGGTTGTCCTCTTCGTCCTCGTAGTGATCGGTCGTATGGAAGATGCGGCCGATACCCTTCATCTGTATCTTGACGTGACTGACAAAACTGGCCCACATCGACTGGTTGCCAATGGTGCCATAGCCCGTGATGGCGCGGCAGCGGCGGTCGCGCACAAAGACGATGCGCCCGTACTTCTTCAGGTTGAGCGCCATCGAACCGTCCTCGCCGCGGATGATGTCGACACGATAGGGCTCCTTCCTGCCGTAGTCGGCATTATAGGCAAACACCAGTCCGCGCACCGACAGCTCAGGACGCTTGAAGTGCTGAATCCACAGGAAGAGGTCACGCGCCATCTCAAACAGTCTCAGCCCCAGGCGCGAGTGATTGGCATCAGGGAAATAGCTCCACGTGGCCGACACACACGACACGCCCGGCTTCAGTAGCTGCTCCAGCATCAACTCGTAGTAGCGCGGCGGATAGAGCGTGTCGCTGTCCACGTCGAAGTAGAAGCGGCCCTTGGCATGCTGCAGTCCACAGCGGCGGGCATAGCCACACGAGTGCTGGTATTCGGTATAGTACGGAATGCCGGAACGCTGGTAGATTTCAGCCGTGCGGTCCTTCGAGTCGTTGTCGACGCCGATAATCTCCACCGGGTACTTGCATTGTATCTCGCTGATGGCCCATAGGCAGGCCTGCAGGTGAGTCTCTTCGTTATAGGCGATGACGACGATGCTGGCCAGCGGTTCAGGGCTCTGCAGGCGTGCCAGCCGTTCGCGGGTCTCGTCGACGATGTGCTGGGGAACCTCGCTGAAGGGCTTCCCATAAATGGTCATGTATTTGTCGTACCAGTTTGACATAGTAAAAAAGAATTGTCTCTTAACGTTTATTGTCTCACGTTTATTGGTTCACGTTTATTGTTTATTGGTTATTGTTTCACGTTTATTGTTTCAGTCCATCCTATCGCGGTAGTCTTCGTAGGTAAACTGCCGCAGCAACTGCAGCGTGCCGTCAGACCGCAACATGGCGAGCGAGGGATGCGTGATGCCGTTGAAGGTATTGGTCTTCACGGTCGTATAGTGTATCATGTCCTCAAAGACAACCTGCTCGCCGACAGCCAGTTCGTGGTCGAACTGCCACAAGCCCATGAAGTCGCCCGACAGGCAACTGTTGCCGCCCAGTCTGTAGAGGTGAGAGGCATCTTCTTCCACATGTTCTGCGCCGCGTACATCGGGATAGTACGGCATCTCCAAACAGTCGGGCATGTGGCAGGTGAAGCTGACGTCGAGGATGGCAGTTCGGATGCCCTTGTCCTCCACAATGTCCACCACGCTGCTGACCAGCGGCCCCGTCTGCCAGGCAAAGGCGCTGCCAGGCTCGAAGATGACCTTCAGATGCGGATAGCGCTGGTGGAAGCCCTCCATCAGGCGCACCAGCAAGGGGATGTCGTAGTCCTTGCGCGTCACCAAGTGGCCACCGCCAAAGTTAATCCACTCCAACTGCGGGAACCACCGCGAAAACTTTTCCTCGATATGCCGCAGGGTACGCTCGAAGACGTCTGCCCCACTCTCGCAATGACAGTGGCAATGGAAGCCCTTGATGTCTGCGGGCAACTGCTGCGGCAGCTTGTCGGCAGTCACGCCAAAGCGGGTTCCAGGCGCGCAGGGATTATATAATAAGGTGCCGACCTCCGAATACTCAGGATTCACACGCAGTCCTAACGACACGCCAGCCGCACGCTCGTGGAACCGCTCATACTGCGACAGCGAGTTGAAGGTCAGGTGGCTGGAGCAGCGCACGATGTCGTCAAACTCCTCGTCCTTGTAGGCGGGTGAATAGGTATGCGCCTTGGCGCCAAACTCCTCCACAGCCAGCCGTGCCTCGCTGAGCGAACTGGCCGTCGTGCTGCTGATATACTCGCGGAAGATGGGGAACGTCTTCCAGAGGGCAAAGGCCTTGAAGGCCAATATCCACTCAGCGTCCGTCTGCTTGGCCACCTGGGCAATCAGCCTTAAGTTGGCTCGCAGTTTGTCTTCTTCTATAATATAATAAGGTGTAGTCATCTGTTTCATTTTCGACTATTTATTTACGACCTTGGCCAACGTGAAATGATTATAACGAAATGCTCCTGAGGGCGCTGCTGGCCATGCGCTCATAGACGAGTCCCAGGTCAGAGAAATGGTTGACGCTCTGCAGGGCAGCCTTACGCACAGACCAGAAGGGACCGTTTAGGGCCGCCATTGCCTGGTCGAGAAACTCGTTGATGCCGCGCTCGTTGGGTTCCTGGCCGTTCATGAAGAGGCGCGACAGCACGTGGAAGCCACACAGCTGGTAGTACTCCTTGTCGCTGGCTATCCACTCGTAGGCCTTGACAGGCGCATACGGCAGGTGCTGCCAGAGGTTGAAGGCCGCCTGCTCGGCAATCTCCAGTTCCGCTATCTGCTCCATCCACACGTCGCATACGCCAGGCAGCATCTCGTCGGCAGGCATCAGCATCGTGGCCAGTATCTTGCACTCGCGGACGTTCTCCTTCCACAGGGCAATGGCGAGGTCATACAGGGGTGAGTGGTCAGAGGTCAGAGGTGAGAGGCTGGCATACTCCGCCTTCAGTTCCTCTGCCTTGGCCTTCAGGCGCGGCAGCGTAGCACCCCAGTTGAGGTGGTAGTTGACGCCCTTTTCGCGCATCGACTGAGCCACCACACCATCCATCATCAGTCGGAACGACTGCTTGATTTCCTTTACTTTATCTCTTACATCTTCCATCTTACATCGTCCATCTTACATCGTCCCGTATTCTCGTCCATAGCGTAACATTTGTTGGGCGTAGCCCTCGGAATAGTCTAAGCGGATGTCGCAGATGTTACCGTCGGCATCGGTCACGGGCAGCATGACGGGATTGATGAAACCCTTGTAGGGAGCCAGGTTGAGCCGCTGGTAGCGCTCCAGCACCTCAGCATGCAGCTGCGGATCCACGTGTACGGCATAGCGCTCCACGAGTTGGCGGGCAGCCTCGTAGTCGCCCTCGCTTTTAATGCGCTGCACCTCAGCCAGCAGACTTGCAAACAGTCCGCGCAGGGCCTCGTAGTCGTTGATTCGCACAAAGGTCTTTCCGTCACGACGCTCCATCTGTATGACGTCCCCCTGCTCGTAGCACCAATGGGCGATGAGGGCGCGGTTGCGCATGTGCGCCTCCTCTATTTCGTGGCCTGGTTCGATGCGCACCAGTTGCGTCATCATGCCATTCATGATGTAGCCGTAGTACTGTGCTTTGTAGGCCTCCCCGTCGGGCACCAGTCCGAGGTCAATGAGCTTCTGGTCGGCAATATAAAAAAGTCCGAAGAGGTCGGCACGCGCCTCCTCGATGGTGTTGCCGTAGGCCTTCAGCGCATCTGGGTCGGTACCAGGCAGCAATTGTCCGCTGCCATGTCCCAAACATTCATGTAGGTCGGTATGCAAATCGTCACACACGTCACCGTATTTGTCTATCAACGAGAGTGTTGCAGCATCAACCACAAATTCCTCTTTAAAGCCATTTCCGTGTGCCGCCTTGTTGTAGGCATCGGTAATATTTGAGATAGTTATGCTCTTGCTGCCGTGCTGCGAACGTATCCAGTCGGCGTTGGGCAGGTTGATGCCGATAGCCGTCGACGGGTACTCGTCGCCCCCCAGCATGGCGGCACAAATGGCATTAGCCGTGACACCTTTTACGCGAGGTTTGCGGAAGCGTGGGTCGACGGGCGAATGGTCCTCAAACCACTGGGCATTGCTACTGATGGCCTGCGTGCGCTTGGTGGCCTCCAGGTCCTTGTATTCTACGATGCCCTCCCACGAACCTTTCAGTCCTAAGGGGTCGCCGTAGACCTCGATGAAACCGTTGACAAAGTCCACCCTACCCTCGTGCTCGCCTACCCACTCGATGCAGTAGTCGTTGAACACGCGCAGGTCGCCGCTCTCATAGTAGTCGATGAGCAGGCTGATAACGCGGCGCTGGCGGTCGTTCTCGGCCACGCCGCGAGCCTTGCCCAGCCAGTAGACGATGTGCTGAATGGCCTTACCATAGCGTCCCTTTGCCGACCACACCTCTTCGCGAATAGTGCCGTCGCGCTTCACCAGCGTCGAGTTCAGACCATACGACACAGGGGCGGCATCGTCAGCGGCAGCCTCCTTCTGGCGGCTGTAGAAGTCCTCGGCCTCCTGCTGCGTCACACCGTCGTAGAAGTTGCAGGCCGACGTCAGCAGCAAGTCCTCGCCGTCCGCCTTGTTGACGCGCTTGGGCAGCACGTCAGGGTCGAAGATGACGGGAAAGAGTTCTGCACACAGTTGCGCCAAGGTCTCGCCCTCGCGCAGCGGCAACCTTGACGGTTCCACCAGCGCAAGCACCTCCGTCAGATAGTCGCGGCTGAATTCTGGTACAAACTTGTTGCAACCGTAGTGGTGGTAGATGCCGTTGGAGAACCAGACGCGCTTCAGGTAGACCTCCAGGGCGCGGAAATCGTCGGAATCGTGTGGAACGTCAGGCGCCGTATAGACGGCCTCCAGCAGTTTGCGGATGCGGAGGTTGTATTTTCCAAACTGGTCGAAGGTGATGTCGCGCCCATAGAGCGTGGCCTTCGACAGATAATAAACCAAAGTTTTCTGAGACAAAGACAATTGCTCAAACCCGTTCAAGCGGTATCTGAGCAATTGTAAGTCTGCAAAGCGTTCTCCGACGTAATCGAAGCGACATTCACAATCGTCTGAATAGTTCATCTTAAGCTTTCTTCTTGGGTGACTTCTTGGGCACCTTTTCAGCGGGATGCTGCTCGAGTTGCTGGATGCGATATGCCCTGGGGGTCATATTCATCATCTTGTAAAACGAAGCATAGAACGACTGTCTGTTCGCAAAGCCCACCATGTTGCCAACCTCCTCGACCGTCAAGTGCTGGTATCTGCGGTCAATGAGAATGGCCATAGCCTCCTCAATGCGGAACTTGTTGACGAACGAGGTATAGTTCATGTGGAAACGGACATTGACAACAGCAGAGATGTAGCGGGTGTTGGTTCCCAAATCCTCGGCTAGCTTTTTGGCTGAATAATTCTTGTCTTTGTACTTTTCTTCCATGACGATGACACGGAGTATCTTCTCCTTCATCTCGTCCATCACCTTAGGGCTCACGAGACTCCGGTAGTGAGCCTCTTTCTGCTTAGTTTCCGTGATATTGTACTTTGCCATACCCTAAAATGTTAGTTGATAGATTATTTCACTTTGCAAATATACTAATAAATTTCTAAAATCGAACAAGTTTCCCCAACAAAATCTAAAAATTTAACATTTTTGCACATTTATACTCCCAAATTTGCATAAAAAACCTTACAAATGAACAGTTAAAGGTCTTTCAACATGATTTCGTGGGCCTGCTTCAGATAGCTGGAACGCACGTCGATGACCTGTTTCCATTTGTCGGACAACAGCTTGGTGACGTCGAAGTCAATCTTCCACACGCCATACGCCTCCAGCCGCGCTATCATCGTACCCAGCGTCATGTTCTGGATATCTTCTGCTGGCATGTAGCGACACTCCTCGCTCTTCTCGCCGCCCGAGATTTCCGTTAGCAGGCGGGCATTCGTCAGTTCAAATAGCAGGTCGTTGACGAAACGGATGGGAATCTGAGTCTCCTCGCGCAGTTCCAGGGCCGTATAGGGTTTCTGTCCCTGAACGAAGCGGCGGCAAATGCGACCCATCAGCAGCGCACAGAGCATCAGGCGGTAGCGATGACTGATTTCGCCAGTATGGGTATCATAGTCGTAATAGTCCAGATTCTGGTTGGTGTAACAAAGCTCCGCACCAAACAGGCAGATAGTCCACGAAATCTGCACCCAGAGCATGAACAGCGGCAGGGCAGCAAAAGAACCGTAGATGGCGTTATAGCTGGACAGGAATATCTGCGAATGGATATAGACGAACTGCAGGGCCTGCATGGCGATACCCGCGAGAATGCCAGGCACAATGGCGCTCCTGACCTTCACCCGCGTGTTGGGCATGAAGATGTAGAGGGCAATGAACATACAGCACGTCAGCACATACGGAATCAGGTCTATCAGTTTCAGCACGACGGGGCCCAGCATCAGGAAGTCGGGCATCTGCTTGGCCACCGTAGCCAGGAAGATGCTGAAACCCGACGATATCACGAGCAGGATGGGAAAGACGAAGAACATGGCCAGGTAGTCGGTAAAGGTGCGGAAGACGGAACGCCCCTTCTTCACCTGCCAGATGTCGTTGAAGGCGTCCTCGATGTTGCTGACCAGCATCAGCACCGTATAGAGCATAAACAGCAGACCAATGCCCAGGAACACGCCGCTCCTGGTATGCACCAGGTAGCTGTTGACGAAGCCGATGATGATGTCAGTAGCCTGCGGCTGCGACGAGAAGGCATCGCGGAACCACACCTCTATATATTTATTATAGCCGAAGCCGCGGGCAATGGCGAAGACCACAGCCAGGATGGGCACGATGGCCAGCAGCGAAGAGTAGGTCAGCGCCGACGCCATCGACAGCACGCGCTTGGCGGTAAAGAAGCGTACCGCCAGCAGCACCTTCTTCAACACCACCAGCACGACGTATGCCAGCGGCGAGACATCGCCCTGACTGATGCGCCACATGCCGGTTTCCAAAAATTGTACGATGCGATTCATGCGCTATTTTCTTCTTTGTGTCAAGTCCTCATCAAAAGGAAAGCACCGCCGCTATAAGCCGGGTTCTGTACCATCCCCCTGGGGGAATGGTGTCTGCCATTTATCCAGACCGACGGTTACCCGGCGGCTCAAGCATTCTACCCTCCATCGCAGCCCTTCCCCTAAGGGAACACACTCAGGCGGACAACCCTCTATCGACGGTTTACGCGAACTTGCAGCCTCCAGACGGAACAGCCCGGCGATCACCCGCCGGCTGGTGGGCTCTTACCCCACCTTCTCACCCTTACCCTTTTGGGGCGGTCATTCTCTTCTTCCTACTCCAGCCGTCGCCGACTGCTGGCATTTTCACCAGTGGAGCGTCCTGTGCTGCCCGGACTTTCCTCTCGTCTCCCCATGGAGGCCAGCGGCAGACCGCAGCGGTGCTTTCAAGCGACAAAGGTATGAATAAATATTCGATTTAGCAATAAAATGATAGAAAAAATGCGAAAAAACCTTCTTTTTGCTTTGTCCTTTACACAATTATTCGTACCTTTGCAGCCCAGAATGAAATCAACAAACACAGCAAACGATATGACAAAACAATTGAAAAAGGTGCTGGTTTTAGGTTCTGGCGCCCTAAAAATCGGACAAGCTGGTGAGTTTGACTATTCTGGCTCCCAAGCTCTCAAAGCGTTAAGAGAGGAAGGCATTTCCTCCGTTCTGGTAAATCCCAACATCGCTACCATTCAGACTTCTGAAGGTATTGCCGACAAGGTGTATTTCCAGCCCGTCACCACCCACTTCGTTACAGAAATCATCAAGAAGGAACGCCCTGACGGCATTCTGCTGGCCTTTGGCGGACAGACTGCCCTGAACTGCGGTACGGAACTGTACCAGAAGGGCATCCTGAAGGAGTATGGTGTGGAGGTCTTGGGTACCAGCGTAGAAGCCATCATGAACACCGAAGACCGCGACCTCTTCGTCAAGAAGCTGGACGAGATTGAGTTGAAGACCCCCGTAAGCCACGCCGTGGAAAACATGGACGACGCCCTGAAGGCCGCCCACGAGATTGGCTTCCCCATCATGATTCGCTCGGCCTACGCCCTGGGCGGTCTGGGTTCAGGCATCTGTCCTGACGAGAAGGCCTTCAAGGAACTGGCCGAGAGTGCCTTCACCTTTGCTCCGCAGATTCTCGTGGAGGAGTCGCTGAAAGGCTGGAAAGAGATTGAGTTCGAGACCATCCGCGACGCCAACGACCATTGCTTTACCGTTGCCTCGATGGAGAACTTCGACCCCCTGGGCATCCATACCGGCGAGTCCATCGTCGTCGCTCCTACCTGTTCGCTGACCGAGGAGCAGGTGAAGATGCTGCAGGAGATTACCATCCGCTGTGTGCGCCACCTGGGCATCGTAGGCGAGTGCAACATCCAGTTTGCCTTCAACGCCGAGACCAACGACTACCGCATCATCGAGATTAACGCTCGCTTGAGCCGTTCCAGCGCATTGGCCTCAAAGGCAACTGGTTATCCCCTCGCCTTCGTAGCTGCTAAGATTGCTCTTGGCTATACCCTCGACCAGATTGGCGAGATGGGTACGACCAGTTCGGCCTACGTGGCTCCGAGCCTCGACTACATGATTTGTAAGATACCCCGTTGGGACCTCACCAAGTTTGCCGGCGTCAGCCGCCAGATTGGTTCCAGCATGAAGTCCGTGGGCGAAATCATGTCCATCGGACGCTCCTTCGAGGAGATGATTCAGAAGGGTCTGCGCATGATTGGCCAGGGCATGCACGGCTTCGTGGGCAACGACCACACGAAGTTCGACAACCTGGACGACGCCCTGCAGAATCCTACCGACCTCCGCATCTTCGCCATCGCCCAGGCCCTGGAAGAAGGCTATAGCGTGGAGCGCATCGAGGAGCTGACCAAGATTGACGTCTGGTTCCTGGAGCGCCTGAAGCATATCGTAGACCTGAAGCACCAGCTGCAGCAGTACAACTCGCTGGAGGAGCTGCCTGCCGGTCTGCTGCTCGAGGTGAAGCAATGCGGATTCAGCGACTTCCAGATTGCCCGTTTCGTGCTGAAGCCCACCAGCGGCAACATGGAGAAGGAGAACCTGCAGGTACGCCAGTATCGCAAGCAGCAGGGCATCATGCCCAGCGTGAAGCGCATCCCCACCGTTGCCAGCGAGCATCCCGAGCTGACCAACTACCTCTACTTCACCTACACTCACACGCCTGCCTTCGCACAGCCCGACGGCAAGCTCTACACGCCCGCGCACGACATTAATTATTATAAGAACGAGAAGTCGGTCATCGTCCTCGGTTCTGGTGCCTACCGCATCGGTTCGAGCGTAGAGTTCGACTGGTGCTCGGTGAACGCCATCAACACCGCCCGCAAGTTAGGCTACAAGAGCATCATGATTAACTACAACCCTGAGACCGTCTCTACCGACTACGACATGTGCGACCGCCTCTACTTCGACGAGCTGTCGCTGGAGCGCGTGCTCGACGTCATCGACCTGGAGTCGCCTCGCGGCGTCATCGTCAGCGTGGGTGGACAGATTCCCAACAACCTGGCTATGAAGTTGCACCGCCAGGGTGTGCCCGTCCTGGGTACCAGCCCTGTGGACATCGACCGCGCTGAAAACCGCGACAAGTTCTCGGCCATGCTCGACAAGCTGGGCATCGACCAGCCCGCATGGCGTGCGCTGACCTCGTTCGAGGACGTGAAGGAGTTTGTCAATCAGGTGGGCTATCCCGTCCTGGTGCGTCCCAGCTACGTGCTCTCGGGTGCTGCCATGAACGTCTGCTACGACGACGAGGAGCTGCATCGCTTCCTCAACATGGCTACCGAGGTGTCTAAGGAGTTCCCCGTGGTCATCTCTAAGTTCATGACCGAGACCAAGGAGATTGAGTTCGACGCCGTTGCCGACAAGGGCGAGGTGGTCGAGTACGCCATCTCCGAGCACGTTGAGTATGCTGGTGTGCACTCCGGCGACGCCACGATGGTGTTCCCCGCCCAGCACATCTACTTCTCTACCATCCGTCAGATCAAGAAGATTGCCCGCAAGATAGCCGCCGAGCTCAACATCAGCGGTCCGTTCAATATCCAGTTCCTGGCCAAGAACCGCGAGGTGAAGGTCATCGAGTGCAACCTGCGTGCCTCACGCTCGTTCCCCTTCGTCAGCAAGATTCTGAAGCGCAACTTCATCGAGACGGCTACGAAGATTATGCTCGACGCCCCCTACTCTCGTCCCGACTCGTCAGAGTTCGACATCGACCGCATCGGCGTCAAGGCCTCTCAGTTCTCGTTTGCCCGTCTGCAGAATGCCGACCCCGTGCTGGGTGTGGACATGAGCTCTACGGGTGAGGTGGGCTGCTTGGGCGACGACCTCAACGAGGCTATGCTCAACTCGCTCATCGCTACTGGTTACCGTCTGCCGAAGCAGGGTGGCAGCATCCTGATTTCCTCGGGTGACGCCAAGGGTAAGGTCAGCCTGCTGGAGCCCGCCCAGAACCTCGTCAAGAAGGGTTACAAGGTCTACGCCACTGGCGGTACGGCCAAGTTCTTCAACGACAACGGTGTCGAGGCTACTGCCGTCAGCTGGCCTGACGAAGAGGGTCAGAACAACGTGATGGACATGATTGCCGCCCACCAGTTCGACCTCATCATCAACGTGCCGAAGAACCACACCAAGCGCGAGCTCACCAACGGCTACCGCATCCGTCGTGGTGCCATCGACCACAACATTCCTCTGATGACCAACGTCCGTCTGGCCAAGGCCTACATCGAGGCCTTCACCGCCCTCTCGGAGAACGACATCAAGATTAAGTCCTGGCAGGAATATAACGCATAGGACCATTGAAGAAGGGACTGTTGGCACTATCGCCACTCGGCGTGTTTATCCTGATATACCTTGTAACGTCGCTGATTGCGGGCGACTTTTACAAGGTCCCTATCACGGTAGCGTTCATGATTGCCTCTATATATGCCGTCACCGTGAGTGGCGGCATTCCTCTTCGCAAGCGTATCAACATCTATAGCCGAGGCGCAGGCACCAGTCAGATGATGCTCATGATATGGATATTCATCCTGGCTGGCGCCTTTGCCCATACGGCAAAGATGATGGGCGCCATCGACGCTACGGTCAACCTGACGCTGACGCTGCTGCCAGGCAGCATGCTGCTGGCGGGACTGTTTCTGGCCGCCTGCTTCATCTCGCTCAGCGTGGGCACCAGCGTGGGCACCATCGTGGCGCTGACGCCCATAGCGGCAGGCATTGCCCAGCAGACCGGCACGTCCGTACCCTTCGTGACCGCCGTCGTGGTGGGAGGCGCCTTCTTCGGCGACAACCTCTCGTTCATCTCCGACACCACCATCGTCGCCACGTCCACACAAGGCTGCCGGCTGAGCGACAAGTTCCGCGCCAACGCCTTCATCGTCGTACCAGCCGCCCTGGTCATCCTCGCCCTCTACCTCGTCATGGGCAGCCACATCCATTCGCCGCAGGACGTCGGCGAGGTGAGCATCCTGAAAGTCCTTCCCTACCTGATGGTGCTCCTGGCAGCCGTCCTCGGCATGAACGTCATGGCAGTTCTGGTGGTAGGCCTCGTGCTGACCGGCATCATCGGCATCCTGCTCGGCTCCTTCGACATCTTCGGCTGGTTCGGCTACATGGGCGAGGGCATCGTCGGCATGGGCGAACTCATCATCATCACCATGATGGCAGGCGGCCTGCTGGAACTCATCAAGCACAACGGCGGCATCGACTTCCTCATAGAACGGATGACGCGCCACGTCAAGGACAAGCGCGGCGCCGAGCTCTCCATAGCCGCCCTGGTGTCGCTGGTAGACCTCTGCACGGCCAACAATACCGTCGCCATCATCACCGTTGGCGGCATTGCCAAGCAGGTGGGCGACCGCTATGGCGTGGACAGCCGCAAGGCAGCCTCCATCCTCGACACCTTCTCCTGTACGGTGCAGGGACTCATTCCCTACGGCGCCCAGCTGCTCATGGCGGCAGGACTGGCCGCACTGAACCCCGTCAGCATCGTGCCCTACCTCTACTATCCCATGGCCATCGGCATTGCCGCCCTGCTATCCATCCTGTTACGATACCCCAAACGTTACTCACTATGAACATCATCCAGCGAAACATCGAACGACTCATCTACAACGACCGTTCCAACGACGAACACATAGAGCCCATGACGGCATGGAAGTGGACCAGGCTCTACAAGATAGTCCAGCAACATGGTCTCGGACCGTGGGTGGCCGAGGGTATCCAGGCCTACAAGGACGACTTCTACCTGCAACTGTCCCCCACCCTGCTCCAGCAGTTCCTGGACCTGGCAGGCGAGAAGAACCCTGAGATGCTGAAGCGCTACGAACTCTTCGTAGAGCGCAGCAAGGGCCTGCTCCACAAGCTGAAGCGCCAGTCTATCGAAGCCTACACCCACGACTTCATCAACACCATCAAGAACATCGAGGAATAATCATACTCAGATTTATTCAACAGAAAAAGACCCCAGGATTGCTCTTGAGGTCTTTTTCTTCATCTGTTCCGCGTTCCTTAGAGCGCGATGGGTCCATAGCCCATACATGAGGTCGTTCCCAGTGCCGTCAGGGCTGCCGTCAGTATCGACACAATCACCTGAATCACGGTCTTCCACTTGTCCTTCTTCATAGCTTCAAATTTTTAATGGTTAATGGTTAATCCAAGTTTCTCAAGTCATTTTTGACAACGAATTTCACGAATTTCACGAATTTTTGGCTGCGCATAACTA
>CACXAG010000044.1 GCA_902765585.1 uncultured Prevotellaceae bacterium | reverse complement strand
CCAGGATGCCGGTGAGCCCTTCTTTGCCAACAAGAACACGTTGGGCTACGACCACTATGCTTACTACTTCCAGCTGCGCCATCAGGGACGCCTCGAACAGCTCAACGTTGGCACCTACCGCGTGCAGTTGGGCCTGGGACTGGTCATCAACGATGGCTTCCACCTCGGCAAACTGGCGTCTATGCAGTCCTTGGGGCGGAATGCCCAGGGCCTGTCGGCCCATACTTCCCGCTCGTCGCAGAGTTATCTGCGTGGTGCAGCGGCAACCATCCGTCTTGCTGACGGTCTCCGCTTGACGGCCTTTGCCTCCTGTCGTCCTATTGACGCCACCCTCAACGCAGACGACGGCACTGTGCGCACCGTGCTCACTGACGGTTACCACCGTACCGTCTCTGAACTCGACCGCAAGCACAACACTTACCTCACCGATGTCGGTGCCAGCATCGCCTTGTCGTCACGTACCTCCCGCGACTTTTCCCGTTCCTCGCGGAAGTTCCTTACGCTCACCGTCCTCTCCACTCACTTTTCACGATCCCTCCAGCCGCTTACGACAGCCGCCTACCGTCGCTATGCCATGACAGGTTCCCACTTCTTCAACGCTTCGCTGCATTATGGCTATGTCAACAGCCGCCTGTCGTTCTCTGGCGAGACCGCTATCAACGGCGATGCCGCACTGGCCGCGCTCCATGTGCTCAGCGTCAAGGCTACCGACCAATTGTCGCTGATGTTGCTCCACCGCTACTATGACCGCCGCTATACCGCCTTCCATGGCTATGCTTTTGCCGAGGGTACGTCGGTGCAGAACGAACACGGAGTCTATGTCGGTGCCTCCTGGCAGCCTTCGCGGACGCTCTTTGTCCAGGCTTATGCCGACTACGCCCATTTCCCCTGGCTGCGCTATCAGGTGGGAACATCCAGCGATGCCTTTGACTTTACTTTACGTGCGCGTACCTTATATAAATATATAAGCCTGGAAGGTCGTTACCGCTACCGGCTCCGTCAGCGAGATGATGCCGACCATGCCATGCTCCTCAACCATCCCGAGCACCGCCTCCGCCTTCAGGCTACCGTGCCCATTGGTCAGGCGTCAGGCAGTTCCAACGACGGCTCTGCCGCCCTCACCCTCATCACCCAGGCCGATGGTGTCTATCTCCCCGCTGCCGGTTCCGACGCTGAGGCTTCCGCTTCTTCCGGCATCCTGCTCTCTCAGCAAGCGGCCTGGCAGCACCGCTGGTTCCGCCTCACCGCCAGCGTCGCTTGGTTTCATACCGACGATTACGACTCGCGACTCTACCGCTACGAGCCCTCCGTGCTCCACGATTTCTCCTTTCCTGCCTACTACGGTCATGGCCTGCGCTATGCCCTCATGGCCCGTGCCGACGTCGCGCCCCACTTCATGGCAGCCGTCAAAATAGGCACGACCGACTATTTCGACCGTGCCGTTATCTCTTCGGGCCTCCAACAAATTGATGCTTCTTCCCAGACCGACCTTCTCCTCCAGCTCCGCTACACCTTCTGATACACCTGCATGACTTGGGCGGCAACGTCGGTGCCCTCGAAGCGGCGGATGTATTCGCGGCTCTTGCGAATGCGCTCCTCGCGTTCCGGTGCGCCCTTCAGCGACATCTTCAATGCCTCCGCCATGCCGATGACATCGTCTGTCCCCACATAGCGGCAATGCGGACCGCCAGCTTCCTCTAAGCACGACCCCGTACACGCCACCACGGGCAGTCCGGCAGCAATGGCTTCGATGATGGGAATGCCGAAACCCTCGTAGCGCGACGGATAGGCAAACACCTCGGCCAGTTGGTAGATGACTGCCAGGTCTTCGTCCGATACACCGCTCAACAGATGGATACGCTCGCTCTGCGGCAACTCCCGGACATAGTCCGTCTGTCGGCCGACCACCACCAGGTGAACATCCTGCGGCAACAGCTCCAAGGCCTCGGCAGCTAACAGCACGTTCTTCCGCCGTTCGATGGTGCCAACGTTCAGCACATAGCGTGCCGGCAACTGCCAGCGCTGCCGTACTGCAGCCTTCTGGTCTGCTGTCGCCGTTGTTGTAAACCTCGGTGAAAAACTCTGGTAGATGACGCTGATGCGGTCGGCATACTCCGCGCCACCCAGTTCGATGATGTCCTGTCGTGTCCGTTCGCTGATGGCAATGATGCTGTCGGCCTCCTTCAGCGTCTGCCGGAATTTCCAGGCATACAGCTGCACGTCCCACCAGTGGTAGTATTCGGGATGCCGTAGGAAGATGAGGTCGTGGATAGTCACCACGCCGCGAATGCCAGCCTTCTTCAGTCCCGTCGGCAGCTCGCCAGACAGTCCGTGGTACACTTGTACGCCATCGCGCACCAAGTCCTTCACGATGCCCCGCGACCGCCACAAGGCTTTCGCCAGTGCGCTCTTCCTTCCCGAGAAGCACCACACCGCCGTCGTCTTTGTCGCTTTCTCCGTCGGTTGAGGTTTTGCCGCAACCGCCTCCGGCTCTGCCGTCACCTGTTCGCGCAGTTCCTGCCGCCCTTCGTCTGGCGCATACAGCCGTAGCGTCATTCCGCTGTCCAAGCGTAGCAGGTCGTTTACCAGTGTCCGCCCGTAGCTGCCTAAGCCCGTTCCGTTTCTGACTATTCGCTTTGCGTCAATCCCAACCGTCATAACTATGAACTATGAACTGTGAACTCTGAACTAAACAAAATCGTCGCCGTATTTCATCTTCACCTCGTTCACGTACTTCCGTACCAGTGCCGATGAGTCCCCCTTCTTGCAGATGAGTAGCACATTGTCCTCCTCGGCCACGATATATCCGTCCAGACCGCTAATGACGCCCAGCCGTCCTTTCGGCAACTTGATGACGTTGTTGTGCGAGTCCTCTATCATCACCTCCGAGTCCACTACCACGTTGTCGTCGTCCGTACGGCTCTTACATTCGTAGATGGCATGCCACGTGCCGAGGTCTGCCCAGCCGAAGTCGCAGCGCATCACGCAGACGTCCTCGCATTTCTCCAGCACGCCTTGGTCGATGCTCAGGTTCGGGTAGCTCGGGTAGTATTCGTTGACGAAGGCCATCTCCTGTTCGATGGTGTAGTTGGCCATGGTATTATCAAAACGTCCTAACACATCGGGGAACAGCCGGCGGAAGCACTTGTTCAGGAAGCTGGCACTGGACAAAATGACACCCGTGTTCCACAGGAATTCCCCGGACTCCATGAACATCTGGGCGAAGTCGCGCTCGGGCTTTTCCACAAACGACTTCACTTCGCTGATTTTGGCAACGGGCGCCCGTTCGGGTATGATGAGCTCGCCCTTTTGTATGTAGCCGTAGCCCGGCTCGGGTCGGGTAGGCTGGACACCCAGCACCAGCAGTTTGTTGTGATGGCTCACGAAGTAGAGCGCCTCGTCTATGTTCTGATAGAAGGCCTCCTCGTTCTGTACATACTGGTCCGACGGTGTAATCACCACGTTGGCCTCCGGGTCGCGTCGGCATACCCGCATGTCTGCCCAGGCCACGCTCGGTCCCGTGCCTCGGTTGATAGGTTCCACCATCAGGTTCTCCTCGTGCAGGTCCTCTAACTGTTCCCGCACGATGGGGGCGAACTCACGGTTGGTACAAACGAAGATATTCTCTTTGGGCAGGATGCGTGCAAAACGGTCGAAAGTCTGCTGTAGCTGGGTACGGCCGATGCCGAAGAAGTCGACAAACTGTTTTGGGCGGCTCTCACGGCTGCAGGGCCACAGCCTGCGTCCCCTGCCACCTGCCAGGATCACGCAATAGTTCTTTGTGTTTATTTCCATTAGTATAGTTAGTAATGTAGTTTCGTCTGCTAAGGTACGAATAATAATCCATATAAACAAGAAAAACAAAAAATATTTGTTATTTCTTTTGGTTTTTTGCTCGCTTATTCGTACCTTTGCACCCGCAAAAGCCCAGATGGCGGAATCGGTAGACGCGCTGGTCTCAAACACCAGTGGGGCAACCCATCCCGGTTCGAGCCCGGGTCTGGGTACAAGGCGGAGCGGTAAAACCCTCCGCCTTTTCCTTTCCCCGCCCGCCCCACCTCTTCCCATCTTGCCCATCTTCCCATCTTCATCTTTCATCTTTCATCTCTTTATATATAATAAGGTGTGCAATGATTTATGGCAGAAATGACACTCTTTTACACGGAAAAGACTGACAAAAGGCATTTTTTTTGGCACTTTTCGAAAAAAATGTGCAAAAATCCTTGCGGAATCGCAAAAATATGTCTATATTTGCACCCAAAAACGTGACTCCGCATAGGAGACGCGGCTAAAAAGCATGAGAGAATAGAGAGAACATATATTTTTTATTTATTAATCAAATTTAAACAAACGTATGAACAAAACAAAGTTTTTTAGTTCGCTGCTCGTAGCTGCATTGTTTGCTTCTACGAGTGTGTTCACGTCTTGTAAGGATTATGATGACGACATCAAGAATCTGCAGAACCAAATCAATGCTCGCGCTATGCAGACTGACCTTGAGTCTCTGAGATCATCCTTAACAAGTCAGCTGGAAACAGTGAAGCAGAGCTTGAATACCAAGGATGCTGAGCTGGAGAAGGCTATTCAGCAGCTTCAGAGCGACCTGAGCACAAAGGCCAACGCTTCTGATCTGAACGCCTTGAACTCTAAGGTTGAGTTGCAGGCTGCTGCTATTGAGAAGCTGGTGTCGTCTATCGACGCTCTGACCGCTAAGGACGCTGCCCTGCAGACACAGATCGATGCCATCAACGCTGCTCTTGACGAGTATGCTAAGAAGAAGGATCTGGAAGAGCTGGCTGCCAAGTACACCGCTCTGAAGGGTGACTTCGACAAGGCTGTTGAGGAGCTGACTGCCAAGATTGGTGCTGTTGAGGCTACCGCTAAGGCTAACGACATTGCCATTGCTGCTGTTCAGGAGAACCTGCAGAAGCAGCAGGAGGCTTTCGATGCCTACAAGTCTGCTATGGATAAGAGGCTGGCCGAGATGGAGGAGCAGCTGAAGGCTCTTCACGCTGTTGACGTTACCGCTCTCCAGAACTCTATCAATGGTATCAACGGTGAGATTGAGAAGATCAACAAGAAGATCAACGACAATTATGCTGAGCTGACCAAGAAGATCAACGATGTTGATGCTAAGCTGGCTAACTACTACACCAAGGCTGAGGCTGACAAGAACCTCGAGGACCTGAAGAAGGAGCTGAAGGCTGACATGACTAAGCTGTCTGAGGCCATCAACGACGTTCAGGATCAGGTTAACGTTATCAACGCTTTCATCGACAAGCAGCTCACCTCTCTGGTTCTGCTGCCCGACTTCTACTGGGAAGGTCTGGAGGCTATCGAGTCTCCCGCTCTGTTTGCTAACCTCTACGGTGTTAACACACAGCCCTACACCTTCACTTATACTGTGACTGGTGGTACACTGGGTGACAAGGCTCTTGATGTTACTGTTAAGGAGACCATGGCTTTCAAGGCTACTGACGGTAAGATCTATAGCAGTGAGTCTGCCTTTACTTGGCTCGACCGCGAAGCCGAATATGATCATTACACTTATATTGATGGCGGCTCTCTGACTTATCGTGATGCTGTTGCCATGATTGAGCGTAATTCTTCGGATCCGGATGCTGAGCCCACAACTGAAACTCTCAACCATGGTGCTCAGGCTATTTATCACTACAATCCCTCTACTGCTGATCTGAATGGCTGGAACATTAACTTCTTTGCTAACGCTGCTGCTCACTACACACGTAGCATTTTTGATGTTAACTCCATTCTCGGAGCAACTCCTTGGGACGATGAGATGAGCAATAATTATTTCAAGAATGGTATTCTCGCAGTTCCCTTCGATGTCAACTGGGATGTTGTCTATGGCCTCTATATGAACTGGGCATATAATAACTACAGCCGAGAATCTGATGGTGACGGATTTACGCACGGAACTCCTGACTGGGATGACTGGAATGGTTATTATGGATATCATGCTCATGGTACTTACCTCGATGAGGATTATACTAAAGGCGAGGCTTACCTTCCCTTCATCGCTATGCAGCTGCAGAAGGGTGACACCACCGTTACTTCTGACTATGCAGTTGTCGTTCCCGCTGAGTTGACTATCGTTGCCCTGGCTGATAACAAGCCTGAGAAGATTATCGGTGGCCGTGATACCAAGTTCAGTGGTGAGCACGCTTATGAGAATTATGGTGATGCTTATGAGTACTATGGTGAAGTTCGCGCTAACCACCTCTATGAGAGCGTTGGTTACGACGGCTGCAGCGACACTGATGGTTACGGTGCTATCCCCATGCCCGCTACTCACAGCGTACAGTATGATGGTAAGATTGACCTGAAGCCTTTCATCGAGACTCACTACAACTATACCAGCTATGCTAAGTATGGTCAGGGCGCTCTCGACAAGGTGATGGATGATGAGACCATGGCTATGCTCCAGCTCCACTACGAGTTCAAGGCTATCGACTACATGGTGGGTAACGAGAAGACCTCTGAGTCTGCTCACATCGAGTATCTGGGTGATGGCGTCTTCGCTCCCCGTTCAGTTGACGAGAATGGTAACACCATCAAGGGTAAGACCGCTACTCGTGAGGTTATCGACCGCGAGCCTCTGGTACGTGTCGACCTGGTTGACGCTGAAGGCAACATCGTTCGCTACGGTTACATCAAGCTCCGCATCGTTGAGGCTGAGCAGGCTAAGGAAGACATGGAGGTTGAGTTCGACTTCGGTGACATCTACATGAACTGTGGTGACAGCGTACGTCTGACTTGGTCTCAGATGGAGAACAAGATTCTTGCTAAGCTCGGTACCAATGGTCTGACCAAGCAGGAGTTCGAGAAGGCTTACTATCTGGAGAATGTTGGTGGTCACGATTACATGCCGCATATCACTCCGGATGCTGGCGAGGTTCCTGGTGGTCTGTATACTGATGCTCAGGCATCCAAGTTCATGGCTACTCGTTACACCAAGAGCAATGGTAAGTATGTTGCTGTTGACGGTGACGACAACCTGACGAATATGAGTAAGTATACCAATACTGCCAACTGGTTCGGCCGTGTATGGTACACTCCGCACGACAATGCAACCACTGGTCAGAACTGGGATAGCCAGACTAACGTCCTCATCTGGAACATCTGTGAGGGTTATGCTGGTAACATGAACTCTCAGGCTGCTTACGAGGCCATGATTAAGGCTGTTGATGCTTCTTATGACTCTAAGGGTCTGAGCACGAAGGAACTCTCTACTGTTGTACGTTTCGTCAACAAGTTCACGGGTGCTTCTATCTGGGTAACTCTGAAGTTCGCTGTTAACAAGATCCACTTCGCTTATGGTGACATCAACCGCCGCGTGCTCGACCACTGGTACGACTACAAGGAGGGTTATCGCGACAATACTCCTGACACCATCGAGGTTTACGCTTCTGTTCCTACACCTCAGGAGGTTCAGCAGGCTGGTGGTCAGCTCGGTTTCAACTCATTCTATAAGGATGTGAAGGAATACTGGCTGAAGAAGGAAGTTATCCCGACCATCTACGACGGTTCACACTTCAACAAGTTCACTGCTGACGGTAATATCAGTGTTACCTTCCAGTTCCGTCTGCCGAAGAAGGGTGAGAACACCGTTGACCTGGATGCTAAGAGCGGTCAGTGGACTGTCTACGGTATCTCTGGCACCAAGTACACCCTGTACTTGAGCGGTGATAAGTCTACCATCTGGGCTAAGAAGACTGGTACTATGACCGCTGATGAGAAGGTTTGCTACATCAATCCTTTCACTGGTGGTGTGACATACTACGGTCGTGTTGCTAATGAAACTACGTACTCTGCAGGTATCATTGCTCCTTACACCGCTACTACTGACGTGGCTAACTCTGTGAACGGTGCTGCTACCGACATTCTGAACCTCATCGGTATGTACGATGCTAAGGGTAACAAGCAGAAGGAAGTCTACCTGACTGGTCACGACAAGAAGACCTTCGCCGCTTATGTGGAGATTATGGTACACTCTCAGAACTGCTACACTCCGCTCATCGGTAAGAACTTCTTCAACGTACGCTTCCTGCGTCCTATCAACGTATGGGCTGGCAACGTCGAGAAGACCGACGCTCTGAACGCTACTGAGTTCATCAACATCTGGGAGCTCCTCTACATCCGTGACTGGCGTACATACGCTGTTGTTCCTAATGGCCTGAAGCAGAAGTTCGGTTCTAAGAACATCGACGGTACTGGCTTCGACGGTAAGGAGCACAAGGGTGACTTCGCCGAGGGTAACATTACCTACGAGTACTACAACATCAGCAACCTCTACGTTCGTCGTAATGAGATTCGCAGTGATGCTTACCTCGAGCCTTCGAAGCGCGTAGCTCTCGATCCTGTGAACGATGTAGACAAGATCAAGGCTCTCTACAGCGTTGAGGATATTCCTGCCCTGACCAACGGTGGTCTGCAGTATCTGAAGATTATTCCTAAGAGTGCCGCTAATGCAGCAAGCTATACCGTTGCTACAACTGCTGGTAAGATTGCTTCTACGAGCTTCGACGATGTACTTGCTTACTCGAACAACGGTGGTGTTGTGAAGCAGTTCCACATCTACGTGCCTATCGCAGTTGAGTATCCATGGGGTGCTCTCCGCATCTACACGCAGACTGTATGGGCTGTCATCACAATCAACCCGACTATCAATCACGATTAAGAGTTATCTATTCTCTAATAGGTTCCAAGTAGCCTATTAATACCCAAGCGGGGCATCACAAGAAAGTGGTGCCCCGCTTTCGTTACACGGACTTTAAAATTTATAAAAAACTTTGGTGGTCTCAACGGAAATGCCTACCTTTGCACCCGCAATCAGTAGATTACAGTTATATAAATTAATAAAAGGTAAAGAAACAATGAAGAAGATTCTTAGTTTCCTGCTCGTTGCAGCAGGAATGGTATTAGTCGGTCAGTCACTGACATCGTGCTCGTCATGCTCTGGCAACAAAGAGCAGCAGGAGCAGCCTGGGGAGCAGAAAATGGTGTTTACGAAGCAGGATACCATACGCATATTGGAGCTGGTAGACCAGTTCACCATGCGTCTTAGGGAAGGCGATACGAAGGGTGCGGTGGAAATGATTAAATTCCTGAACGTTGATCATGTTGAGGATCTCAACGCTATGACAGTAAAGCGTCAGTCCAGTGCATTGATGCAAGTTGCTGGTAAAAAAGACTACGATCTCAACCGTATCGTGCTTCGTGATCTGTACGATAACGAGGCTATCATCGACATCACGCTCTTTGAAAAGGAGGATGAGAACGACAAGCGCCCCAACAAGACATCGTTCTATCTCCGTCCAGTACGCATTGACGGCACCTGGTATCTGACCACCAAGGATAACATCTCTGACACTCGTAACTACGAGCATAATCCTGCGTTGCAGCAGATTCCCCGTCCCGAGCGTCCCGAAGATGCTAAGGATAAGAAGTAAACAGTTATACGTCAATACCAACGATTAAAGGAGGGAGTTTCCAGCGCGGTAACTCCCTCCTTTAATGTATGCAAACATGTCGTTTGCATCATCCCTTATCTACTCTGCTTGTGGCTCTTCCTGAGGCTCGTAGACGCCTTTGATTTGCAAGCGGTCTACTAACTTGCCAGCGGCATAGATATTCACGCCCTTGATGAAATATCCTGGTGTAAATCCATTACCATCGTATGTCACGTGAATGGTGTCATTCTGTCCAGGGGCAACGCTCTGACGACTATGATGGGCTCGTGTGCAGCCACAGGTGCCTTCCAGACGCTCAATGACGAAGTCGCCAGGGCCTTCGTTGCGATAGACGAAGTCAAAGGCCACTGTGTCGCGTTCGTGGTATGTCCCGAAGTCATGCTCCGTCTCCGTCAGCCACGTGATGGTTGGTAGCGTCACCACGTCTTCTTGCTTCTGCTTTTTCCCTTGACAGCCGCCTAAAGCTACTACCAGCATTCCGGCAAGAACAATAGAAATATTCCTTTTCATCATCCTTTAGTTTACTGCAAAGGTAGGCATTTCCGTTGAGACCACCAAAGTTTTTTATAAAATTTAAAGTCCGTGTAACAAAAGCGGGGCACCACTCGAAGGTGATGCCCCGCATGGGTCATTGCGGACTTAATGATTACTCAGCAGCAATCATGATAGTTACACGGTTCTGGTCGTTGTCAGCGAACGGCTGAACGCGGGCACCCTTAGAGTCGTAGCTGATGCGGTCAGCAGAGATCTCGTACTGCTCGATGAGAGCCTTAACCACTGCATCGGCACGCTGGGCAGCCAGACGGTCGTTGATCTTGTCGTTACCGGTACCGGCATCGGCATAACCTACGACGTTGACCTTAGCATCCTTGTACTTGTTCAGGTAGTCAACAATCTCCTTGATCTTGCCAGCCTCGGTGTCGCGGATGTCATACTTGTTGATGAGGAAGAACACCTCTTTCTGAATGGCAGCGGGCTTGACGGGCTTGGGCTCCTCGATGGTAACATACTTGTAGATGGTGTCGTAGACAACAACGTCGCGGTAGATCTCGTGCTTCTCCTCGTTGTAGGTCTTACCGAGGTTGATGCGCAGACCGATGAGTGCGTTGACGTACTTGTCGATGTTGTCACCATACTTAGAGTTGTACTTGTCGCTCAGACCGTTGGCGTTACCCTCGAGCAGCAGGTTGACTGCGTCGCTCAGGCGGAACATAGCCTGCAGGCCAAAACGTCCGTAGGGGCGAACCTTTGTGCCGTCCCAGAGATAGCGCATCTCGTAAGGTATGCCGTTGATGGTACGGTTGCTGATGTCCTTGGCCTCGTCGTTGTCGAAACCGATGTTAGCACCACCACCTACGAAGAGGCTGAGGTTGAAGACGCGCTTGGGGTTCCAGCCAGCAACCAGGTTAGACAGGTTGAAGGTCAGGTCGATGCCGCCAGCCACATACTTCCACTTGTAGTTCATGATCTCGAGGTTGTCGAAGCCACCCTTTGACTGCCAGCCGTTGACGGCGAGGCGAGCACCTACGACCTTAGAGAACTGGTAACCCAGACCCAGCTGTACGTTGGGCGAGATGAGATCCTTGAACTTAGCCTCACCAATGGTCCACTGGGCACCGCCCTGCAGATCCAGATACCAATAAGGCTTGAACTTGTTGGTTGTCTCCACGTGATCGAGCTCCTGCACGGTGCGGGGATCTACACGGTCAACAACCTTCTCCTGGCGCTGAGCCATAGCGCTCATACCCACAAAGGCAAGAGCAGCTACCAAAAACATTTTTGCTTTCATACTTTTCTTAATATATTAAGTGAATAATTGTAATGTTGCAATAACTCGCTATTTGGGTGCAAAATTACGAAAAGTATTTTAAAATTGCAAAATAATTGCGAAAAAAGTGCACAAAATCCCTATTTTATGCATGTTATGAACGGTTTGAGGAAAGAAATTGACACAAAAACATGGAAATTACGCCTTTTAGCGACTTGGTTTGTGGCTTTTGTCGGACTGCCAACAACGTTCTCGTATTGTTAATTGTATTTAAATATAGCTGATGTGGTTTGCTTTCGTCAAATAATCTTAGTATCTTTGCAGTCTATTAGACAAATACTTGTTTTGGATTATTATCCTCTTAATTTATTATCTTATATGATTTATTCAACAGAAGTCAAAAACATGTGTAGCGTCTGCAAGGGCGCTTACCACGGACCTGCACCCATTCCCGAGGAGGGCAAGTGGATTCAGGCCAAGGAGATCAAGGACATTTCGGGTTATACACACGGTATCGGTTGGTGCGCTCCCCAGCAGGGTGCCTGCAAGCTGAGCCTGAACGTGAAGGACGGTATCATCCAGGAGGCTCTGGTCGAGACCATCGGTTGCACGGGTATGACTCACTCTGCTGCTATGGCCAGCGAGATTCTGCCTGGCAAGACGCTGCTTGAGGCGCTGAACACCGACCTGGTGTGTGACGCTATCAACACCGCCATGCGCGAACTGTTCCTGCAGATTGTCTACGGTCGCACACAGAGTGCTTTCTCTGAGGGCGGTCTGGCTATCGGCGCTGGTCTGGAGGACCTGGGTAAGGGTCTCCGTTCACAGACTGGTACGCTCTATGGTACGATGGCCAAGGGTACCCGTTATTTGGAGCTCACCGAGGGTTACATCACTAAGCAGTTCTTGGATGAGAACAACGAGGTTTGCGGTTACGAGTATGTTCACCTGGGCAAGATGATGGAAGCTGTGAAGAACGGCATGGACGCTAACGAGGCTATCAAGAAGTTCACTGGTTCTTATGGTCGCACGACTGAGGAGCAGGGTGCAGTAAAGGCTATTGACCCACGTAAGGAGTAATTGATATTAAAGATTAAAGATTAAAAATTAAAGATTAAAAAGATTATTCCTATGATACGTAACGTACAATTTGAAAGTCAAGAGCGTCGCATCGCACAGGTGCTTGCTGCTCTGAAGGAGAATGGCATCAACAGTATTGAAGAGGCCAACGAGATTTGTGACAAGGCAGGCGTTGATCCTTACCAGATGTGTGAGGACACCCAGCGTATCTGCTTCGAGAATGCTAAGTGGGCATACGTTTGCGGTGCTGCCATCGCTATCAAGAAGGGCGTGAAGACTGCTGCTGACGCTGCCGAGGCTATCGGTATCGGTCTGCAGAGCTTCTGCATCCCCGGTTCTGTTGCCGACGACCGTAAGGTTGGTATTGGCCACGGTAACCTGGCTGCCCGTCTGCTCCGCGAGGAGACTGAGTGCTTCGCCTTCCTGGCAGGCCACGAGTCTTTCGCTGCTGCCGAGGGTGCCATCAAGATTGCCGAGATGGCTAACAAGGTTCGCCAGAAGCCCCTCCGCGTTATCCTGAACGGTCTTGGCAAGGACGCTGCCCAGATTATCAGCCGTATCAACGGCTTCACATACGTGCAGACCCAGTTCGACTACTTCACCTCTGAGCTGAAGGTCGTTCGTGAGGTTGCTTACGGTAAGAACCCCAGCCGTCTGAAGGTGAAGTGCTACGGTGCCGACGATGTCCGCGAGGGCGTTGCCATCCTGTGGCACGAGAACGTAGACGTCTCGATTACGGGTAACTCTACCAACCCCACCCGCTTCCAGCACCCCGTAGCCGGCACCTATAAGAAGGAGCGCACGCTGGCTGGCAAGCCCTACTTCTCAGTAGCTTCCGGTGGTGGTACGGGTCGTACCCTGCACCCCGACAACATGGCTGCCGGTCCCGCTTCTTACGGTATGACCGATACCATGGGCCGTATGCACTCTGACGCCCAGTTCGCTGGTTCTTCGTCAGTTCCTGCACACGTCGAGATGATGGGCTTCCTCGGCATTGGTAACAACCCCATGGTTGGTGCTACCGTTGCCATCGCCGTCGCTATCGACCTGGCACTGAACAAGAAGTAAAAAGTTAGTATCTAATAAAAAAGGCCCGCCGGTTGGCGGGCTTTTTTATTAGATCTCAAAATCCAGGCAGCTGCGCTGGACGGTGTAGGGACGTACTTTGCCGTTGGCGACGGCGACGTGCTCGGGGTGCTGGGCATAGCCTTTCAGTGCCTCCTCGCTTTCGAGGGTGCTGTCGAGCATGACGTCGGCATTCGACGATGCCAGACGTCCGTCGATGTGTACCTTGACGTCTATGAGTCCGGGAACCTTACCTACCAGGCCTTCCAGCCCAGCCTTGATACCAGCCTTGACGGCTTTCTTCTCGTCTTCCGAGAGTTCTGGATTCAGTGTCCAGAGAATAATGTGCTTTACCATAACCTATATATTAAAGATGAAAGATTAAACATTAAAGATTCAATTCGCTTCGCTCAGAAATGACAAATGGCGGTGGTGAGACGAGGTGCATCTCTTGGCCTGTGATGGGATGATGAAACCATATCTCTGAGGCGTGGAGCATCAGTCGCTCGCCTTTGGTGCCGTAGAGCTCGTCGCCGACGATGGGGCGACCCAGACCGTCGGGATGCGCACAGTGGATGCGCAGCTGGTGGGTGCGGCCTGTTTGCGGATAAAGGGCTACAATATTAGGACTGATAAACTCGTAATCTGTCACCGCCCGCTTGCCGTGCTCCAGATCCACTACTTGTCGCGGACGGTTCATGGGGTCTGGCCGCAGGGGCAAACTGATGGTTCCTTTGCTGGCGGCGGACTGACATTGGTTTTTTATTGCAGCGGACTGACACGGACTGTTACGGACAGCATTCGTCTGTGTTTGTCTGCTGTTGTCCGCTGCTTCTAATAATGCAATGTATTTTTTCTTCACCTGGTGCTTGACGAACTGCTCTTGTAAGGGGAGATAGGCTTCCTTGTTTTTGCAGACGATGAGCAGGCCAGAGGTGCCCATATCCAGACGGTGGGCAACGATGCTGTCGGGGTAGCGCTGTTGCATGACCTTCTCTACGCTGTACTCCTCGATGCGGCCGGGCACGGACAGCATGCCACTGGGCTTGTTGACTACTATCAGGGCGTCGTCTTCGTAGACCACGGGAATGTCCATGCGCTGAAAGCCCAGCGTTTCCGGGTCGGGGTCAACATCGAGCCCCTGCAGCATCCACGTCAGGATAGGTTTGCACTTACCCCGGCAGGCAGGGTAGTAGTTCAGGTGCTGGCGCAACTCCTCCTTGGTGGGCTGTCCCCACCAGAACTCCGCCATGCAGCGAGGTTTCAGACCATGCTGGTAGGCATACTGCAACAGCTTTGGCGCACAGCAGTCACCCGTACCGCCAGGCGGTAAGGGGTATTTCCGACGCAGTTTTTCTTTGTGATAATAGGTCTGCCAGATGTTCACCAGGTCACGTCGCTCCCCACGGGCGTTCAGCAACTGGTACTGGTGGAAGAGCCATTGCTGCAAATCCTGGGACAATTGCTTGGAGGTGAGTGGAGAGAGGTGAGTGGTGAGAGAAATCTCGCGTTCCCGGGTTTTGAAGTAGCCGTCGGGCTGCTGGGCATCGTAGACTGGCGGCACGAAGTATGGCCAGTCATTGCGTCCGGCCAATAGTCCACTATACGCCGCCAGAAATCCCAACTGCACTTCATCGCTATTCTCTAACCCCTTACCTCTCTCCACTGACCTCTCAACAATGAGCACCCCGAACATTTTTCCACGGTCGGCATCCTCGCGAATGTCGGGATGACAGGCGATATACGCCTGCACCTCCTTGGCTGCCAGCTGGCACAAAGGATGCGGCTCGTAGCAGAAGGGATAGGTAAAGCGCGCTGGCGGCGGCACGTCAGCTATCAGCGGATGCAGTTCGGGAATTGTTAGTTCTTTGGGCATCATCTCCAGCAGTTTGCTGCAAATTTACATAAAAATCTTGGATTTATAAGCCAGTCAGGATAAAAATGTGAACAAATTGCCCCGAAAAGTAAGAAATCAAGGCCTCCATACGC
>CACXAG010000043.1 GCA_902765585.1 uncultured Prevotellaceae bacterium | reverse complement strand
TGTGGACCAGCCAGGGCTTGAACCTGGGACCTCCAGATTATGAGTCTGTTGCTCTAACCAACTGAGCTACAAGTCCAGTGCTTTTTACGGAAAGCGGGTGCAAAGGTACGAAAAAAAGTGAAAAGTGAAGAGTGAAAAGTGAAAAATTTGCTTCCGCACCCTAAAATTTTACTTTTTTTTTGTAATTTTGCACCCAATTATGGATAAGAAGCGACAAGGATTGAGTGCTCCAGAGGTGCTGAAAAGTCGGGAGGAGCATGGCGAGAACGTGCTGACGCCGCCGCGCCGACAGTCGATGTGGCGGCTATACCTGGAAAAATATGAGGACCCGATGGTGCGCATCCTATTGGTGGCGGCATTGGTGTCGTTGCTGCTGTCGCTGGTGCGTCACGATTTCATGGAGACGATAGGCATCATTGCCGCCATCATCCTGGCTACGACGGTAGGCTTCTATTTTGAGCGTGACGCTGCCCGCCGCTTTAACCTGCTGACGCAGCTGGGCGAGGAGCAGCCTGTCAGGGTGCTGCGCGATGGCCGTATACAGGAGATTCCACGTCGCGAAGTGGTTGTGGGCGATGTGGTTATCGTCGAGACGGGCGATGAGGTGCCTGCTGACGGGACGCTGATAGATGCCGTGGGCTTGCAGGTGGACGAGAGTTCGCTGACGGGTGAGCCGATGACGTCTAAAGATGTCAGAGGGAAGATGGAAGATGTAAGAGGTGAGGAGGCTTACCCCCAGGATATGCTATTGCGGTCGTCGATGGTGATGGCTGGCACAGGACGCTATGTGGTAAGTGCCGTGGGCGACGAGACGGAGATTGGTCACGTAGCACGGCAGGCTATGGAACTGACGGGCGTGCAGACACCGCTCAACATTCAGTTGGGGCGTCTGGCCAAGTTTATCAGCCAGATAGGCGGTGCCGTCTCGACACTCTGTTTTGTGGCATTCCTCATCCACGACCTGCTGACCAACAGCCTTTGGCATACCGCCGACTATATAGGCATGGCCGAGGTGGTATTGCGCTATTTTATGATGGCTGTCACGCTCATCGTGATGGCTGTTCCCGAGGGATTGCCCATGGCCGTCACGCTGGCTTTGGCACTCAATATGCGCCGTATGCTGAAGTCAAACAACCTGGTGCGCAAGCTACAGGCTTCGGAAACGATGGGGGCTGTCACCGTTATCTGCACGGACAAGACGGGTACGCTGACTGAGAACCGCATGACGGTGGCTTCGATGGTGGTGAGAGGTGACAATCCTGAGGTGAGAGAAATGTTATACCGCGCTATTGCGCTGAATACCACGGCGACACACGAGGTGGGCAATCCTACGGAACAGGCATTGCTGCGCTGGCTGGTCAGCCAGGGTGTCGACTATGAGCAGTTGCGTGCCGACAATCCTGTCAGTGGCCGTGAGCCCTTCTCGACGGAACGGAAATACATGTCGACCACCGTTGGCAGTACCGTATATATAAAAGGTGCGCCAGAGATAGTGATGGCTATGTGCACGATGACTGACGAGGAACGGAAACAGGCCGAAGTGCAACTGGCCGAGTGGCAGCAGCATGCTATGCGGACGCTGGCCATAGCTGTCAGTTCACAGTCCACAGTTCATAGTTCTCTCTCTGAGAGTGTGGCGTTGCAATCACAGTTGTTGGCCATCGTGGCCATCAGCGACCCGCTGCGAGAGGAGGTGCCTGACGCCATCCGACAATGCAGACGTGCCGGCATCGACGTGAAGATAGTCACGGGTGACACCAGCGCCACAGCCTTAGAGATAGCGCGCCAGTGTGGTATCGCTACGTCTGGCGACGCCGCTATCAGCGGTGCAGAGTTTGCTGCTATGGATGACCAGAAAGCGCGCAGCATTGTCCGCGACCTCAAGGTTGTCTTCCGCGCCCGCCCCACCGACAAGCAGCGTTTGGTCAGCCTGTTGCAGGAGTGTGGCGAAGTGGTAGCTGTGACTGGCGACGGTACCAACGATGCACCAGCCCTGAACCGCGCCCACGTAGGACTCTCGTTAGGCAGTGGTACGAGCGTTGCCAAGCAGGCCAGCGACATCACCATCATCGACGACTCCTTCCGCAGCATCGTCCATGCCGTCATGTGGGGACGCTCGCTGTATATCAATATCCAGCGCTTCATCTTCTTCCAGCTCGTCGTCAACGTGGCGGCGCTGCTGCTGGTGCTGTTTGGAGCCTTCATCGGAACGGAGATGCCGCTGACCATCACGCAGATACTCTGGGTGAACCTTATCATGGACACCTTTGCAGCCATGGCCCTGGCTTCGTTGCCACCCAGTCGCGAGGTGCTAAATGACAAGCCGCGCAGTGCCGATGCCTTCATCATCAATCCAGGCATGCGTCGTGGCATCATCATCGTCGGATGTCTGCTCTTTGCCGTTACCGCTGCCATGCTGTACTACCTGGAGCGCTATACCCAGATGGGAACCCGTGAACTCACCATCTTCTTCACCGTCTTCGTCATGATGCAATGGTGGAACCTCTTCAACGCACGCGCACTCGGCTCCAGCCATTCGGCACTACGTCGCATCTGGGCTGCGCCCGCATTCCTGCTGGTGCTGCTGATGATATTGCTGGGCCAGTGGCTTATCGTCACCTATGGTGGGCGCATCTTCCGCACAGAACCGCTGCCGCCGTTGACGTGGCTGCTCATCATTGCTATCACCTCGCCCGTACTCATCCTGGGCGAAATATACAGATTTTTTAAGCGATGAACGAATACGTAGCAACCATAGGAATGTTCGACGGTGTCCATCGGGGACATCAGTTCGTGCTGCGGCAGGTCGTCGACACGGCTTGCCAACGTGGCATGCTGTCGCTGGCAGTCACCTTCGACCGTCAGCAGTCGTTGCTCATGCCGCTGGATGAGAAGGTGCGACGTATATCGGCTACAGGCATCACCCGCATAGAAGTGCTGCCCTTCACCGATGCCCTCAAGCAGATGACGGCACGCGAGTTCATGCAACAGGTGCTGCGCGACAGGCTCAACGTAAGGGTGCTGTTGACGGGCTACGACAACCGCTTTGGGCATAACCGCGAGGAAGGCTACGACGACTATGTACGCTATGGGCAGGAGTTGGGCATCGAGGTGCTTAGGTTGCCTGCTGAGGGTAACGTCTGCTCGTCGATTATCCGCCAGCAGCTGCAACAGGGACTTGTAGCAGAGGCTGCGGAGCTGTTAGGCTCTCCATACACCATCGGGGGTACCGTGGCCCATGGCGAGCATGTAGGTACTGCGATGGGTTTTCCAACTGCCAACCTCATACCCGACTGTCCGCAACAGCTCATTCCCGCCCCAGGAGCATACGCCGTCACGGTGAGCATCGACAACGACACAGAGCCGAGGCATGGCATGATGAACATCGGTGTGCGACCGACATTTGGCGTGCACCAGACAACGCTCGAGGTTCATCTCTTCCATTTCAGCGAAGACCTCTATGGCCACCACCTCAGCGTGTCGTTCATAGCCCGCTTGCGCGACGAACAACGATTTAGCGACATTGAGGCATTGAAGCGCCAGTTGCACGACGATATGCAGCAGGCAGAAGCATTACTTTGAACTTTAAACTCTAAAATATGAAAAAAGCACTCTCCTTTATCCTCATCTTTCTCGGAATACAGTTGTTAGGTGGCGCTGTCATAAAGACCGTATGGGAATTGGTGGCAGGTAATGCCGACGCAACAACCGCCAAACTCGTCACCATGACAGTCCTTTGCAGTTTGGTGACCATTGTGGTGTTCCTATGGGCACGCTATGCAGAGGTGTCGCCAGCATGGTTGAGAACGCGTCCCTGGACAGTGCTCGTATGGAGCGTTGTGGCGTCATTGGGCGCGATTATACCCTGTATATGGCTGCAGGAACAGATGCCGGAACTGCCCAATTGGATGGAGAACGAGTTTACGGTCCTCTTAGGTTCACCGTGGGGATACCTCGCCATAGGACTGCTGGCACCGTTCTCCGAAGAAGTAGTCCTGCGTGGAGCCGTCCTGCGCGAACTGCTGCGCTCACCCAAACTGACGCCGTGGGCAGCCATTGCCATCTCGGCAGTCTTGTTTGCACTCATCCACATGAATCCGGCACAGATGCCTTATGCCTTTCTCATCGGACTGCTGTTAGGCTGGATGTACTGGCGAACGGGCTCCATCCTGCCTGGCATGGCCTATCATTGGGCTAACAACAGCGTCGCGTACATTGTTTATAATATATATCCCGATCCCGACTTCAAACTGATAGATGTGTTCAAAGGTTCGCAGCAACACGTGCTGATGGCAGTAGCTTTCTCGCTGCTTATCCTGATACCGGCCATCTACCAGCTGAACCTTTGGATGAAAAGAGTTCATAGTTCATAATTCATAGTTCATAGTTTAGGAAATGCAAAAACAAATAGACGTAATATGAAAAGTCAGAAGATTGTAACCTTCGGAGAATTACTGCTCCGTTTCTCCAAGCCTGGTCAGCTGCGCCTGACGCAGGGCGACATGTTTACCAGCAAGTATGGCGGCAGCGAAGCCAATGTGGCTGTGTCGTTAGCCACCTTAGGCGAGAACGTCACCTACATCACTCGTTTGCCAGACACACCCGTAGGACACGCAGGAGCACAATGTCTGGCACAGCTTGGTGTGGACATCAGTCAGGTGCTCTATGGTGGACAGCGCATCGGAACTTATTATTTCGAGCCTGCCGCAGGTATGCGTGCTGCCAAGGTAGTCTACGACCGCGCTAACTCAGCCTACTACGACCTAAAGCCGGGTATGATACCCTGGCGCGACATCCTGAAGGATGCCGACATCTTTCAGGTGTCAGGTATTACAGCTGCCATTTCGCAGCAAGCTGCTGACGCTACCTTCGAGGCGCTGGACATTGCCGACGAACTGGGACTGACCATCTCGTTTGACATCAACTACCGCAAGAACCTATGGAAGTATGGTGCCAATCCGCGTGAGACGCTGCGTCGCATGCTGTCGCGTTGCGACATGATGTTTGGCGATGCCATCGAGTTTGAATGGATTTCCGAGCATCCGCAGCCACCCTTTACCGCTACCGACTCCCACTTCAAGATGCAGATGGACGAATATCGCGAGTGGTTTGATGAACTGCATGCACAGTTCCCCCGCTGCCGCCACTGGCTCATGGGCATGCGCAATATGGTGGCCTCGAACCACCATACGCTGACAGCTCTGCTATGGACGGAAGGTCAGCTGTTGGAGGCGCCCGTCATGGATATCCCTGACGTGGTGGATCCAGTAGGTGTAGGCGATGCATTCATGGGTGCCTTCCTGCATGCCATCAACGAATTTCCTGACGACCGCCAGCGCCAGCTGGAGTATTCGCTTGCCGCAGCAGCACTCAAGAATACCATCCCTGGCGACTTCAACCTCTCGACGGACGATGAGATTCGCAGCGTTATCGACCACCGCTACAACGAGACAACGCTCTACAAGACCATCGAGTAATCGCTGAAATGAGATAGTTTGCGCTACTTGAACATGCTGCCCCACGGGTAGCTGCCAGGTTTCAGCGTTACCATGGTACCGCAGCCAGCACGCATCTGGATGACACCCGGTGCTATCTGGCGTTCGATGGTGAACTGTGTCCAGCCCAGGGCCTGCAACGTAGCCCATGCCGTGGCACCGCCCTCGATAATCAATAGGTTAGGGCGATGCCTGTCAACAAGCCGTTTCGCCATCTCAGCCATGATGGTACGCAGATAGACAGCCACCTCCTTTCCCGTGCGATGAGTGTGGGGAATGGAGAGGATGATGGAAGATGGCTGATGGAAGAAGGAGGGTGGGAGTTGGTTGAGCCAATAGTCGGCACCTTGTTTGCCATCATAGACCTCACGGGGCATCGTCGACACAGGAATGCCCAGTTCCAATGGCTTGCTTTGAGTCGAGCCGCAAAGGATGAGTGAATCATGCAGATCAGAGGACGGTTTTCTGATAGCGGCTTGCTGGATCAGAGAACCGTCCCCTGATCTGTCAAGCATCGCTGAAAACAAATCTGCCGCTCCGGCAAATAATGTCTTTCCGTCATCGTAGTCGGCTATTACCCGTCGTATATCCTCCACACTCTCCGCATCAGGCATGATGATACCCTTTGCCTCGGCATCCGGAAACCACTCCCTCAAGACGGATGTCTTTGCAGGAAACTCAGGGTCGAAGGAGAAATCGGTTTCGTCTAATGGCACCTCTCTCACCTCTGACCCCTCACCTCTTACCTCTGACCTCTCACCTCTCACCTCTTTAATATAATACACTCCATTGCGGATGATGCGCCCCTTCGAGGGATTAGCTGGCAGATAGACGGCACGCTGATAACCAGTGGCCTCCATGAGTGCCCGTAGTTCTGCGACGACGTGCCCACGGAGTGCCGAATCAGTCTTTTTGAAGAGGGCAGAAGGTTGATGGCTGATGTCTGAGGTCTGATGTCCGAGGTCTGATGAGATGCGGTGCGTCTCGGCAACAGCCTCTGCCTCACTCATCGAGCGGGTATCGGTAGCGATGACAATCGTCTCCTGTGCTGCGACAATGTCGCAGCCTACAGCGCTGCATACCAAACGTACCTCCCCTCCTCGTGAAAAGGCTATGCCTGCTATCTCCGCAGCCCCCGTAATATCGTCAGCAATGACAATCATGCCTCTTACCTCTTACTTCTCACCACTCACTTCTTACTCCTCCGATATATCGCCATGCGGGTGGCATAGTCGATAGACAGCGTCATGGCGCTATCGTTGGCGATGCCCTTTCCTGCAACATCGAAAGCTGTACCGTGGTCAACACTGACACGGATGATGGGCAGGCCAAGGGTGATGTTTACGCCAGAGGCACTCTCCATCTTGCCCGTTTCCTTGTTCCAGTTGAAGGCGCACACCTTCAAGGGAATGTGGCCCTGGTCGTGATACATGGCTACACAGCCGTCGTATTGTCCACACTTCGCCTTGGCAAAGATGCTATCGGGAGGTACGGGCCCCTCGACGTCGAAGCCGCGCTCCCTGAGTTTCTCAATGGCGGGGATAATCTCCTGAGCCTCCTCGTAGCCAAACATGCCATTCTCGCTGGAGTGGGGATTGAGACCAGCTACGCCAATATGGGGCTTGTCGATGCCAAACTGACGACAGGCGTCGTCGATAAGCTCGACACATTCGATGATACGGGCTTTCTTCACCAAGTCGCAGGCCTTGCGCAAAGGAACATGCGTGGAGACATGGATGACGCGGATGTTTTCATCCGCCAGCATCATAGCATACTTCTTGGTATTGGTGAAGGTGGCGTAGATCTCCGTATGTCCGTCGTAGTGATGACCAGCCAGATTGAGCGCCTCTTTGTTTAGGGGAGCTGTAACTGTACCATCCACCTCGTTTGCCATGGCCAGGTCAATAGCTTTCTTGATGTACTGGAAGGCTGCGTTGCCACATTGTGGCTGTACCTTACCGAACTCAAAGGTGGCAAGGTCGACACATTGCATGTCGTAGACATCGATGATGCCATATTCGAATTTGGCGTCCTTGACATTGTTGACGGCATGGACCTGCAAGTTGAAGCCCAACAACTTCACGGCCTCCTGCATGACGGCAGCATCGCCAGTAACGATGGGGCGGCACTTCTCGTAGGTTTCTTTTCTGTTCAGGGCACGAACGGTAATCTCCGGGCCAATGCCGGCAGGGTCGCCCATGGTGATTGCTAATATCGGTTTCATAGTGATCATATTTGATAGACTTTTTTATTTTTGTTCCTTTTTGCCTTTTTCTTCAAGATATCCGTAGATGGTGAGTTCCTTGTCAGCCAGCGGTGTCTTGAAGAAGTAGCTGGCTACATAGCCGACAATAAGCACGATGAGGTGGCTATACACGCCTAACATATATTTATGGTGTGAGAAGTTCCAGTCGCCCAAATCGAGCAACGTCTCTTTGACTCCCGTGCCGTGGATGTCGACCTTCGTACTGGTCAGTACGGCATAGGCAGTATATATTACGGCAGCCGCAATGCCGATGTAAAGGCCTTGCCAGTTGGCTCGTCGACTGAAGAGTCCCAGCATGAAGATGCCGACGATGCCTGCTGAGAAGATGGCATATAGCGAGAACAAAGCTCCCAAGATGCCCTCACCGCCCCATGTGATATAGAGGCAGGCCACGCCAATAGCTCCCAGGCCTGCTGCCACCACCATCCAGCGTCCAAAGCGCAACTGCTCGTTGTCGGTAGCTTGTTTGTGGAAACACATGTAGTAATCCTGGACAGCTATGGCTGAGAGACAGTTCAGGTCAGAGTCAAGACTGCTGATGGCTGCTGCCGCGAGTGCTGCTATGATGAGTCCTCGGATGCCGACGGGCAACTCATGGGCGATAAAGTAGGGGAACACCTCGTCAGCTTTGATGTCTTCGGGCAATAGGGGAGCACCCTGCGCGTGGTAGTAGGCAAAGAGTGCTGTACCGATGAACATAAACAAGGCCCAGATGGGAACCGACATCAGCACCCCGATATAGGCAGCCTTCTTAGCCTCGTGGTCGCTCTTAGCTGCCAGATAGCGCTGGACGATGGTCTGGTCAGTACCATACTTCTGCAAGGCATAGAAAATGCCGTTGAGTACCATGACTAAAAAGCATAGTTCCGAAAGACTCCAGTCGTAGGGACCGAAGCTGATTTTGTTGTACTCCGAGGCGATGCGAAACGTCTCTGCCGGGCCACCCTCAATGCCGAACAGCAGGATGCCGATACAGATGATGCCGCCACCGATGAGCAGGAAGCCTTGTGCCACATCCATCCACACGATAGCCTCCATGCCACCAAACAACGTCAGGATGATGATGGTAATGCCCAACACTAGAACAATGGTATAAATGTTGATGTTGAGGAACGTCGCTAACGCCATCGATACCAAGAAGAATACCGTGCCCGCTTTGGAGAAATGTCCCAAGGTGAATGCCAGCGACGAATATAGCCGTGCAAAGAGTCCGAAGCGTCGCTCGAAGTATTCGTAGGTGGAGAGACGTATCACCTTGCGGAACAGCGGCACGATGATGCCGATGAGTGCCACAAGGACGATGGGCACCATCAATCCCTGCACCAGCAATATCCAGTTGTCAGCGTATGCGGCACCAGGGTAAGCCAGGAACGTAACGCTGCTGATGAGTGTGGCGAAGATGCTGATGCCTACTGCCCAGGCAGGAATCTTACCACCACCGGCAAAGTATTGCGAGGTGTCTTTCTGCTTATGGGCGAAGTAGACGCCAGTGCCGATAGCTGCCAAGATGGACAGCAGCACGATGATATAATCAACCCAGTGCATGGACCTTCTCCTTGATGGTTTGCTCTTCTTCAGCGGAAAGACGAGTCAGGGGCATCAGCATCCAAGGCTCGCACAGTCCCTTAGTCTGCATCATCACCTTCAGCGCGGTGAGGCTCTGGCCGAGGGTGCGGTCCTTCTGGTAAATTTTGGCTATCTCGTTGGTTTCGTCTTGCAAACGGTTGGCTGTCACCATATCACCAGCTACAGCAGCGTCGAACAATTGCTGGAACATCTCAGGGACGAAGTTGCCAGTAGAGGGTACGATGCCGTTACCACCTAATTCCAACGAGTGTGCACTTTGTGCTGCCCAGCCACAGAAATAGGCGAAGTCATCGTGCTCCTTGGTTATCTCAATGCATTGAGTCATGCGCTCCAAGTCACGTTCCGAGTCTTTCAGACCTACGATGTTGGGGTGCTCAGACAAACGGCGGATGACATCTACTGGGATGGACATGTGTGTAGTGGCCAAGATGTTATAGAGCATCAGCGGGCCAGTAATGCAATCGGCCAGTGTCTTGTAGTAGTCGTACATTTGTTCGGGTGTCAGCGCATAGTAGGTAGGGAGCGTTGCCACGATGACATCTGCTCCTAATGCCGTGTATACCTCAGCTTGGCGGACCTGTTCGCTGAAACAGTTGCCTGTGAGCCCTGCATAGATGAGAATGCGCCCTTGAGCTGCTTTGACTGCCGTCTCCACAAATAACTGTCCGTCAGCCTGACTGACGCTGTTGCCTTCGCCTGTAGTCCCCATGAGGAGAGGTGAAACCTTATTCTGGGCAAAAAAGTCGATAATCCGTTCCACGGCTACTGTGTCTAATTGACCATCTTGAGTGACAGGAGTGACCATCGGTACTACCACACCACGATACTTGCTGTTGTTCATACACTTTAAACCTTTTATTTATCTATTTATATATGAATGACGTACAGGCGTGCGAAAAGTCACCACCCGTCAGCGGTTAACATTTTTTTGCAAAGATTTCTGTAAGAAAAGACCTGTTAGTTCGAGTATATTTTGTAACTTTGCAACCGATTCGGGTTTTCTGAAACGGAAAACTTTTTGAAATCCGAAAATCGGAAAGTTGTCCAAAAGGGGAAATTTCTGAACTGGAGAAAGATAGAGAATGACTAAAACAGAATGACATAACCAAATGATGGAAATTAAGAATTTTACCATTACTAAACGCGACGGCACAAAAGACCGTTTTTCATTGGACAAGATTATGAATGCCATTGTGAAGGCATTCGAGAGTGTGGACGAACCAGCAGACTTGGGCACGGTGTCTAAGATCCTGAGCCATCTTGACATGCATGATGACATCAAGGTGGAAGATATTCAGAATCAGGTGGAAGAGGCGCTGATGCGTGAAGGTTTCTATAAGGTTGCCAAGTCGTTCATCCTCTATCGTCAAGAGCATAGTGAGGATCGTGAGACGCTGGAGAAGATGTTGTTCCTGTCGGAGTATATGGAGAGTGTCAACGCTGCCACGGGTTCGAAATACGATGCTAATGCCAATGTGGAGCATAAGAATATTGCTACGCTGATTGGTGAGTTGCCGAAGTCGAACTTCATCCGCCTGAACCGCCGTCTGCTGACTGACCGCATCAAAAAGATGTATGGCAAGGACCTGGCCAATGAGTATATTGATAAGTTGACACACCACTTTATATATAAGAACGATGAGACATCGCTGGCCAACTATTGTGCTTCTATTACCATGTATCCCTGGTTGATTGGTGGAACTACGGCCATTGGTGGCAATTCTACTGCCCCGACGAACCTGAAGTCGTTTGCTGGTGGTTTTGTTAACATGGTGTTTATGGTTAGCTCGATGCTGAGTGGTGCCTGTGCCACACCTGAGTTCCTGATGTATATGAACTACTTCATTGGCAAGGAGTATGGCAAGGACTACTGGCAGCATCCTGAGAAACAGGCTGACCTCAGTCTGAAACAGCGCACCATCGACAAGGTTATCACCGACTACTTCGAGCAGATTGTCTATACGCTGAACCAGCCAACGGGTGCCCGCAACTACCAGGCCGTATTCTGGAATGTGGCTTACTACGACAAGTATTATTTCCAGAGCATCTTCGGTGAGTTCTACTTCCCCGATGGCTCACAGCCAGACTGGGATGGCCTCTCGTGGTTGCAGAAGCGTTTCATGAAGTGGTTCAATCAGGAGCGCACCAAGACCCTGCTGACCTTCCCTGTGGAGACGATGGCTTTGTTTGTTGACGAGAATGGAGAGTGCAAGGATAAGGAGTGGGGCGATTTCACCGCTGAGATGTATAGTGAGGGACACTCGTTCTTTACCTATATGAGCGACAATGCCGACTCGCTGTCCAGTTGCTGCCGTCTGCGCAACGAGATTACCGACAACGGCTTCAGCTATACGCTGGGTGCCGGTGGTGTGTCGACAGGCTCCAAGTCGGTGCTGACCATTAACCTGAACCGCTGCATTCAATATGCCGTCAACCACAAGATGGACTATTTGGAGTATCTGGGTGAGATCATCGACCTTTGCCATAAGGTGCAGCTGGCCTACAACGAGAACCTGAAGGAACTGCAGGCTCATGGCATGCTGCCGCTGTTTGATGCCGGCTATATCAATATTGGTCGTCAGTATCTGACCATAGGAATTAACGGTCTTGTGGAGGCTGCAGAGTTCATGGGCCTGAAAATTACGCCCAATGAAGACTACAAGCATTTCGTGCAGGGCATCCTCGGCCTCATCGAGAAGTACAATAAGCAGTATCGTACCAAGGATGTCATGTTCAATTGTGAGATGATTCCGGCTGAGAATGTGGGTGTGAAGCATGCCAAGTGGGACCGTGAGGACGGCTACTTCGTTCCTCGTGACTGCTACAACAGCTATTTCTATGTCGTGGAGGATGACTCGCTGAGTGTTATCGACAAGTTCAAGTTGCATGGCGCACCGTATATCGAACATCTGACGGGTGGCTCTGCTCTTCACATGAACCTCGATGAGCACCTGTCAAAGGAACAGTATCTGCACCTGCTGAAGGTCGCTGCCAAGGAAGGATGTAACTACTTCACCTTCAACATCCCCAATACCGTTTGCAACGACTGCGGACATATCGACAAGCGCTATCTCAAGGAGTGTCCTCATTGTCACTCGAAGAATGTCGACTATATGACCCGTATCATCGGCTACCTGAAGCGCGTATCCAACTTCTCGCAACCCA
Organism: uncultured Prevotellaceae bacterium; assembly: GCA_902765585.1. Lineage (GTDB taxonomy): Bacteria > Bacteroidota > Bacteroidia > Bacteroidales > Bacteroidaceae > Prevotella. Next base: position 7,593 of record CACXAG010000043.1, on the reverse strand, counting down.
GACAGCAGGAAGCTGCCCGTCGCTACTATGCACACGCTGAATAAGGTAAAGGTGAAGAGTGAATAATTTGCTACCGCTCTAAAATGCTTAAGTACGTTAATACAGGTATTGTATTTCAGGAGATACCCGATGAAGTGACACTGGCAATAAACATTTCTAATTGCCCGTGTCACTGTCCGGGCTGTCATAGCCGCTACCTGTGGGAGGATGTTGGCATGCCGCTGACGACGGATGCCATTGATGATTTCGTGTCAGAATATGGCACTGACATTACCTGCATCTCTTTTATGGGTGGTGATGCAGACCCCAAGGCCGTCAACCAACTGGCACAGTATATCCATGAGTATCATCCGCAGTTCCATGTGGCCTGGTATAGTGGGCGCATCCGCATACCATCAGTTGTCGACAAACGCGACTTTGACTACATCAAGGTAGGTCCCTATATTCAGCATCTGGGTCCACTGAAATCCTCTACTACCAATCAGCGCCTCTACCGTCAGAACATGAATGGTGAGTTTGAAGATATCACCTACCGCTTTTGGCGTCAGGGCATGGGCCGTCCTGCCTGATAGTCGTCATGGAATGGTGACAGATGGCGGGGATATACGTCTTATCATATAGAAAAACTTTTTATTAAAACAAATTATCGGATAATTTATTATGGCAAACATTTTTTCTTTAGAGGGTAAGAACGCCTGGATTACTGGCGCATCTTATGGTATTGGCTTCAACATCGCTAAGGCTTTCGTTGCAGCAGGTATCAAGAACATCATCTTCAACGACATCAACGAGGCCGCCTTGGAGCGCGGTCTGGCTAACTACAAGGAGGCTGGCATCGAGAACGTCAAGGGCTATGTCTGCGACGTGACAGACGAGAATGCCGTCAAGGCACTGGTTGAGAAGATTCACGCTGAGGTGGGTCAGATTGACATCCTGGTCAACAATGCCGGCATCATCAAGCGCATCCCCATGCATGAGATGAAGCGCGCAGAGTTCCAGCAGGTCATCGACGTCGACCTGGTAGCTCCCTACATCGTTTCTGCTGCTGTGCTGCCAGAGATGATGGAGCGTCGCGAGGGTAAGATCATCAACATCTGCTCGATGATGTCGGAGCTGGGCCGTGAGACCGTTTCTGCATACGCAGCTGCCAAGGGTGGCTTGAAGATGCTGACGAGAAATATCTGCTCGGAGTATGGTGAGTATAACATCCAGTGTAACGGCATCGGCCCAGGCTATATCGCTACGCCCCAGACTGCTCCGCTTCGTGAAAAGCAGCCTGACGGAAGCCGTCATCCGTTTGACTCGTTCATTTGCGCCAAGACGCCTGCTGGCCGTTGGCTCGATCCTGAGGAACTGGGTGGTCCCGCTGTCTTCCTCGCTTCTCACGCCTCTGACGCCGTTAACGGCCACGTGCTGTATGTAGACGGTGGTATCCTCGCCTATATCGGCAAGCAGCCGAAGTAATTATTTCTGCAGTCCGAAGTCGGCCTGCTGAGATTCTACCTCTTGTAGCATCTTAGCCTTTTCGGCATCGGAGACGACAGACGGGCGAACGCCTTGTAAGTTCTGGACCTGCTGGGTGCTTTGGGATTGTTCCATAAAGCACATCGGCAGGTCATTTGTTATACTCTCTATTTCTAGTTCAGCAGGAGTGGGGGCGTGAACGCCAGGGAACTGTACCTCAGCCTTGACCTTGATTTTGCCAGCCTTCTTGGTCGAGCGGATGAGGACAGGTGCAGAGCCCCATTCCACAGCACGAGGGTTGGCATTGATGTTCGCGTCGCCAATGATTTCTCCCTCGCCCTCGACGGAGAAGACGATGTTCTCCTTGGCTAAGCGTCGCACATGTCCGAGATCGTCAGTAACCTCGCAGACGACAACGATGAAGTCAGAGCCATCAGCCACGAGCGGCTTACCCATCTCGTCAGCATAGAGGCGGAGCTTGGTACTGCGACGCGAAGGCATCTTCTCTGTTGTGCAGACTACCTTGCCATCGACGATGCCCTCAGCCACCATTTTTACGTTTTGCCAGTTCTTCTTCGTATAGCTCCAGTTGCGTGACTCGAAGAAGTCCCAGGCATCCTTGAACAGGGCAACGCCCTTCTCTGCAGCCTGTGTCCAGCTATGCTCGCCACCATACATCGTCAGGCGAACGCTGTCACAGTTGCTGAAGACAGTCACGTCCTTCTCTGAGAACTGCGTCATCTCGTGGGCAATGCTCACGACGGGCTGTTGAGTAGGTGGCTGTAGCACAGCCACAAACATCGACTGGGCTGTCTTGGGCTGGCGGAAGGCATCGTAGTCACCGCCCCAATAGGGATCAGGATGATAGCCGCGCTGGTGGTCGAAGGGATGCCATTGGCAGCCGCCAATAAACTGTCCCGTCGTCTTGAATAATTCTTCTGTGCTCTGGTGTAGCGACATTGCCTGCATCAGCATGGGACGCTCGCCCCATGAGCGGGAGGCACGATTGAGGTTGTTGTGGGCATACCAGTCGTCTACCAACTCGCCAAACTCACGGGTGAAGATACATTGGCGGACTTTGGCAGGGTCTCCGACGGGTAAGTTATCAGACGCAAAGTCATCACCAGGCCAGCCATAGACGACGTCATAGTTTGCTGCCACACCAGCCGAGTGCATGTCAGCAGCAGCTGCTGGGCGATAGGGATAGGGGTATTCGTCCTTGGTAATCTGTAGGGCCTTCAGGGCGAAGTCCTCCGGATAGCGTGTCTCGTTGAGGATAGGTTCCCACATCAGTACAGAGGGGTGGTTGCGGTCGCGTCGAATGATGGCGCGTGTGTTCTGGTGTACCTTCTCGTCCCAGCCCGCATCCTTGTTCCAGTACTGCCAGCCAGGAGTGGCCACGATGACGAAAAACCCCAGTTCGTCGCAGGCATCCATAAACGACGGGTCTTGCGGATAGTGAGCCACGCGGATGATGGTGAAGCCCAGGTTGCGCAGCCGCTTGGCATCGCGCCACTGCTGGGAGTTGGGCAGGGCATTGCCCACGTAGGCAAAGTCCTGATGACGGTTGGCACCAATGAGTTGGTGGTACTTCTTGCCATTGAGGTAGAAGCCAGGCTGTCGCCCTTGGGCGTCATCTGTGCGTACAAACTCGAAGCTACGAATGCCGCGACCACAGTTTGGGGTTCTTGACGAGGAAGCGCTGGGTGATGGTGCGCGCCTCGCCAGCTTGAAGCTTCAGTTTCGTTTGTTTTGTTTGTTGCTGTGGTACAGCAACAGACGGAACAAGGGTGTTCTCGATGGTAATGGCGTGGGACCTGGTGTCGCTGTTGCGCACTTCGGTATTGACGAGGACCTCAGCGCTCTTCTCGCTGATGTTGGCGTAGTGGACAAAGATGCCGCCACCAGCCACCTTGTTCTCCTCGAGGGCATCGGTGATAGCTACCTTGTTTTTGGCAATGAGCCATACGTCGCGATAGATGCCACCATGATAGGCGAAGTCGAGCGTCATCTGCTTCTTGCCAGGAGGGTAGGTCTTGTCGTCGCTGTTGTCAGCCATGATGGCGACGACACACTCGTCACCTACGGATAAGCCAAAAGCAGACAGGGAGATGGTGATGGGCAGATAGCCGCCCTCGTGCTCCTTGACCTTCTTGCCATTGAGGTAGATGGTCTGCTTGCCCATGATGGCCTCGAAATGGAGGGTGACATCACGACCAGCGCACTCCTTGGGTAACACGAAGTGCTTGCGATACCACACAATGCCTTGATAGTTACGACAACCACTGGCCTCGGCAGGCATCAATTGAATGCTATGGGGTGTTGAGACGATCTCCCACCCTTTATCATTAAAGTCCTTTGCCTCAGCACCTGTGACATCGCCTAAATGGAATCGCCAGCCTGCATTGAAATTCCACACAAGACGTCCACTATTTGCCAAAGGGAAAAGGCCTGCAACAGAGGTTTGCGCCTTTACAAGGCTACATAAAAAACAGGAAAAGATAAATGATAATAGGATGCGACGCATAAATTCTTAATCATTTGGGGTTATTATAATCGCCCGTTGTTTTGGAAACATGAGACGGTGTAGGCTCCCAGTCGTCTGTACGGAATGACGAGACGGGCAGACCGTCGTGCATCAGATCACCAACTACAAAATCTTTGAAAGCATAGCGGACAGCGACGGGCGTCTTTACCTCATCGCAGATGACATAGAGACGGTTGCGAGAAATCCATACCTTCGTGGCAGGATGGAACACACGGTCAGCACCTGCCACCTCGAAGTTCTTGGAAGTTGACCCATTCTCGAAATACACCCACTCCTTAGAGCGGTCGAAGGACACAACGGCAGTATCGTTCTGGAATGCCACTTCCTTGTATTTGGCAAAGTCAGGCAAACCCTTGATGTCGTAGGTGTTGCTGAGGGCCAGGATGGCGAGGCGCTCACCAGCCTGACGTTTTTTGCGTGGATGGATGACATCCTTGATACCCGTATCCAATAGCACCGCCATGCGACAGTTGGGAACCATCGTCTCCACCTTCTCCTGTTGTTCACGCAGGAAGGCGCTATTGTAGTGAGCCCAGTCAGTCTCGTCATACCCCCAGGGTGCTATCTGACAGTAGTAGAAGGGGAAGTCGCCCTGTTTCCAGTCCTCGCGCCAACCCTGAACCATACGAGCCATCAGGGGAGCGTAGTAATCGTAGCGAGGCACATTGTCCTCGCCCTGATACCAGATGGCACCACGTATGCCATAACCTATGAGGGGCTTCAGCTGTCCGTTATAGAGCGCTGTCGGGCAACGCTGCTGCAACATCTTGACGTCCTCCTCCGTGATGGTTTGCTTCACCTTGGGGAAAGCCTTCAACCAGTCTGCCTGCATCCAGGCCTCGCAGGCCGACCCTCCAAAGGCAGTACATATCAGTCCCACAGGCACGCCCAGCACCCGTCTCAGTGCCTTGCCAAAGAAATAGGCTGTAGCCGAGAACTCCCGAACACTGGCGGCATTAGCAGGCTGCCACGTTCCCGCAAGGTCTTGCTGAGGCTCTAATGAAGCGCGACGCTTGCCATAGAATAGTCTCAGGCCATCGTCCTGACAGGCAAGCAGCTCCTCAGCAGCATCCTCCACAGGCTGAGCCTTGTAGCCCTTCATCAGCATCTCCATGTTCGACTGGCCAGAGCATATCCACACTTCGCCAATCATCACGTTGTTCAGTTTGATGTAGTCGCCGTCCCTGAAGCCAATATAGTATGGTCCTCCGGCTTGAGGCGTCTTGACGGTAATCTCAAAATATCCGTCTTTCCTGACAGGTACAAGATAGCTCTTCTTGTCCCAAGAGGTACCGATACTCACCTTACCGTCCCTCCATCTGTTCGGACTTGCTTCCGACCAACCCCAGATCTTGCACTCCGATTGCTGTTGCAGCACCATATTGTCGCTAAAGAACTGAGGCAGCCTGATTCGCGCCTCTACGAGGCTAAATAAAAAATAAAAAAGAATAAAGAAAATGCCACGTCTCATATATCATCCGTTTTAGTCCGTTGTTTCAAAAATCATTTGTTGTCTTTAAGACAGGAGCCTCCAGTAGTCCGGCAGGCAACAGTCCGTCGCCCTTGGTGCGATACTTGGCGTTTGTCCAAATGCCATCGTAGGGTGCCTTGCCAGCGTCGAGGCCTCGCAGCGCATTGTGCCAAGTGTTCACCACCTCGATTTCTATGGTGTTCTTACCTTTTTTCAAAGCGCCCGTTATCTCCACCTCGTAGGGTGCCGTCCAGGCAATGCCACAATCCTTGCCATTAATCCAGACGTGGGCGATGTCCTTCACGTTGGGGAACGAAAGCCATGCACGACCCTGGGGAATCTCGTCCTTCTTCAGTTTCCACGTTGTTGTGTAGCGTGCGTGACCACTGAAATAGCGTATTCTGTCGTCTGCATGCTGACTCCAGTCGAAGAGATGTTGGTTCTTCAGTGTCAAGCCTGCCTCTCGGAAAGAGACTGTCCAAGACCCATTATTTTTTCCCAGTATGGGAATGTTTTGTTCCCAGTATGGGAATATTTTGTTCCCAGTGTGGGAATAATCGCTCTGTCGGTAGTTCAAAAACAGCGAGCCGTAAGCTGGCAATGTGATAGTGCCTTGATAGTCGTAGGATTCGTCCGTTAGGGGATTGTAAACCACCGCTTTCCCTTTATTTTCGCGGAAATTGGGCGAGAAAGTCTGTTGTTGGTCCGTTTGGTTCGAGAGGAAATAAATATCTTCACCTTTTCCTGTACGATGGGTGTAGGCAATGCCCTCAGGCAGAATGACGTCTGGTGCAACTTTTTCAAAAGTGCTTTCGTTGTAGGGCTTGTCGATGATGGGCACCCCTTGTCGGCTCAGTTCTTCGATGCGCTTTTTGGCTTCAGGGGAAACCAGAACCCACTGGGGGACGACCAGTACCTGATAATTAAAGGGCTGGTTGAGCAAGGCGTCCTTGTTCATGGAGTCGTATTGATAACCATGCAGGGGATTAATCCAATCTTTGAGGTCGAGGATTCCAGCAGAATGGTTTACGCCAACAGGTGATTCCACCATCGGTTGCCCCACATTGGCCAGACGCTGGCGTTCAGAGGCTACACGCTCTGCACCAAACAAGCCAGGCAACATAGGCACAAGGCGGTCTGGGGTGAAGGCACGACTGGGCATTTCCTCGCCTGTATAGACGGCAATGTCGATGACGGGTTTGCCCTTTTGCAGGAGCGTTTGACAACGTGTGATGTAGTCGACGAAGGGCTTAGCCTCAGGGAACCACGTCTGGTCACGCTGGAAGAAGAGACCAATGCCATCGAGCGTCATACCAGGTTTGCGGTCGAGCCAAGGGTTGTGGGTGTTGACGTGGAAGAAGAGGCGATTCATGCCTAAGGCAAAGTTGCGGTCGAGTAGCGCCTTGATGCTGGCTGGCGTCTCGTCCCACACGCCACGTACCTCCGTAAATCCTTCTGCCTGCACGATGTTCTTGCCATAGACGTGAGCACCGCTGATGGCGTCGAGCATATCGTTGGGCTTGTCGTGAGTGGGGGAGTTGAGCCAAAATTCGCCCATCGGCATATCTGCATATTGATAATGTTCCATACCGTTGCTGACCATCGTAGGCGCAACGCTCTCACAGCTTAATAGCACCCCATACTCCTGGGCACAGGCCTTGACGGTCTTAAAGAACCGTTCCTGCAACAGGTCGTTGATGGTCTGACGCACGTCGCGCAAGACGGCCTCACTCTTCGCGGCACTTTCGATGGGGATACCAACCATGACAGGCAGCCAGGGCAACAGGTCGTAGCCACGACGGCGCTGGAACTCTTCAGCAAAGTCCTTGCTCCAGTTCTGCGAACCGCACTCCCAGGAGTCGACGTGCATGTATTTCACCACGTCGTGGTGGGGTCGTTTCATGAACTCGCCAAACCAGTTGCCTACCTGCTTCCTGACAGCGGCCTCGCTGAACTTGTCGCACTCCAAACCTTTGCCGCCTCCTGCTGTCGCATTCGTGTGTCCTGTGGAAGTATGTCCGATACGTACCACGAGCCACGTTCCTTCGGGCAGGGGTTCTGCCAGACGACCGTTCTTGAGTTCCACCCGACGGATGTCCTCCAGTTTCAC
>CACXAG010000042.1 GCA_902765585.1 uncultured Prevotellaceae bacterium | reverse complement strand
CAGTACGGCAGCGATGACGCTGAGGTCCATAGCCATATCGGTGACGCGCAGACCGCCCGCAATATTCAGGAACACATCCTTCTGCATGAGTTTGAAGCCCACCCGTTTCTCCAGTACCGCTAACAGCATGTTCAGTCTGCGCTGGTCGAAACCGGTGGCAGAGCGTTGTGGTGTGCCGTAGGCTGCTGACGACACGAGTGCCTGCGTCTCGACCAGGAAGGGACGCACACCTTCGATGGCGCTGGAGATGGCGACACCAGAGAGTCCGTCGTGGTTGTCGGTGAGTAGCAGTTCCGAGGGGTTCGAGACCTGTCTTAGTCCCGCCTGCTGCATTTCATAAATACCTAATTCCGAGGTGCTTCCAAAACGATTCTTCATGCTTCGCAGAATGCGGTACATATAGTGCTGGTCGCCCTCAAACTGGATGACGGTGTCGACGATATGCTCCAGAATCTTCGGTCCTGCCAAGGTGCCTTCCTTGGTGATGTGACCAATGAGGATGACGGGTACACCGCTGGTCTTAGAGAAGCGCAACAGGGCTGAGGCACATTCGCGAACCTGAGCAATGCTGCCCGCAGAACTCTCAACGTCCTCCGTCGAAATGGTCTGGATGGAGTCGATGACGATGATTTCGGGCTTCACTTCCTTGATGTGGTCGAAGATGGCTTCCAGGGAGTTTTCGCAGAGGATGAGGAAGTTGTCAGAATCAGAGGTGCGAGGTGAGAGGTGAGAGGTGAGCCTTTCAGCACGCATCTTCAGTTGGTGGGCACTCTCCTCACCGCTGACGTAGAGGACGCGCTTGTCGGTGAGGTTCAGCATGGTCTGCAGCGAGAGCGTCGACTTACCGATGCCTGGTTCACCGCCCAGCAAGACAATGCTGCCGGGAACCAGTCCTCCGCCCAAGACGCGGTTCAGTTCCTGGTCGTGCATGTCAATGCGGGGATCGTCGTGTGACGAGATGTCGCTGAGTCGCAGCACCTTGTTTTGGCGCAGATGGTGGCCTGCCGAGGCTGCTGCCGACGTCGCTGTCACCTGTTTGCGCGTGTCGGCAACCTTGATTTCCTGAAAGGTATTCCACTGTCCGCAGGCGGGACACTTGCCAATCCACTTGGCTGACTCCTGCCCGCAGTTGCTGCAGACGTACATGGTCTTGTCTTTTGCCATAATCTCTGGATGTTTCGTTTATCTTCTGCAAAGGTACGAAATTACGCTGAAAAACAAAAAAGTTCGCATTTTATTTTTTTGTTTGCCCACTTATTTGTACCTTTGCCGAAATTTGAGAGAACAGTTCCATGAAAAGGTGTTTTTGGGTGATGATTTGTTGCTCGCTGCTGATGGCATGCGGAGGCAACAAGACGAGCCAGTCTGAGGGCGATGCTCCTGCCGATTCTGCCATGACAGCAGACTCTGTTGCCGTTCCTGCAGCGGACAGTCTGGTGGAAACGGTCTTGGACAATATCCCGATGCCTAAGGCTGCCGATGAACTGTTCGACGATTTCTTCTTCAACTTTGCTGCCAACAAGAAGCTTCAGCAGGAGCGCATCCTCTTTCCGCTGAAGAAAATCAACGGTCTGAAGGAGGAGACCGTCACCAAGGAACAATGGCGTACGGAGCGCTATTTTATGCGGCAGGACTACTACACGCTGCTCTTCGACAGCGAGCGTGACATGGAGGTGGTCAAGGACACCTCGGTGAACCATGCCGTGGTGGAGATCATCTATTTCAATACGGGTGCCATCATCCAGCACGTCTTCAACCGCCTGCGCGGCACGTGGATGCTGACATCCATTGAGACCATTCCCATCAGTCAGTCGGTGAACGCCTCGTTCCTGGAATTCTACCATCGTTTTGCCACCGATTCCGTCTTCCAGACGGAGAGTCTTGCCGAGAGCATCCAGTTTGTGGGGCCTGACCCCGACGACGACTTCTCCATGATGGAAGGTGAGATATCGCCCGACACGTGGGAGGCCTTTGCTCCCAACCTGCCGAAGAAGATGATCTATAACATCGTCTATGGAAAACCCCACAGCGAAGGCAATACCAAGGTCTTTGTACTGCGCGGCATTGCCAACGGTCTGGAGATGGAGCTGACCTTCAAGCGTATGGGTGGCAAGTGGAAACTCAAGAAGATGATGACATGAGAGACCTTCGCGACTATAGCCTTCTGGCACACAATACGTTTGGCATCGATGCCCGGTGCAGCCGCTTCCTGGAATATGAGACCCTCGAAGAGGCGCAGCAGGTAGCACAGGTGCTGGCATCGTCGGACACCCCTTTTATCATCATAGGTGGCGGCAGCAATCTGTTGCTGACGCGTGACTTCGAGGGTATTGTGGTACATTCGGCCTTGAAAGGCTGTTCGTTCCAGGGCATGCGAATGGTTTGTGGCAGCGGTGTCGTCTTCGACGATGCTGTGGCGATGAGTCTGGAGCAGGGTCTCTACGGCATGGAGAACCTGTCGCTGATACCTGGCGACGTGGGTGCCAGTGCCGTACAGAATATCGGTGCATACGGTGTGGAGGTGAAAGACCTCATCGTCGAGGTGGAAGCCGTGGAGATAACCACGGGGCGACTCTGCACTATCAAGAATGCCGACTGTCAGTACGGATACCGCGACAGCCGCTTCAAGCACGACTGGAAGAACCGCTATCTCGTCACCCATGTCACTTACCAGTTGGCTGCCGACTTCCAGCCACACCTGGACTACGGCAATATCCGTGCTGAACTGGAGCGTCGTGGCATTACGGAACCTACTGCCCCGCAGTTGCGGCAGGTCGTTATCGACATTCGTCAGGCTAAACTGCCCGACCCGAAGGTGACGGGCAATGCCGGCAGCTTCTTCATGAATCCCGTCGTCAGTCGCGAGCAATATGAGGCGCTGGCAGCACACTATCCCGGCATGCCGCACTATACCGTCGATGCCCAACGGGAAAAAATTCCTGCAGGCTGGATGATAGACCAGTGTGGCTGGAAGGGACGTTCATTGGGACATGCCGGTGTCCACGACAAGCAGGCTCTTGTGCTCGTCAATCGCGGTGGCGCCACAGGGCAGGAGATTGTAGACCTCTGCAACGCCATCCGCAAGGACGTGAAGGAGACCTTTGGCATCGACATCCACCCTGAAGTCAATATCATATAGTGGTTATTGTTTAACGGTTATTGTTGAAAGATGAGGCTGACATTTCTTGGAACGGGAACATCGTGTGGCGTGCCGACTATCGGCTGCCAGTGTCATACGTGTACCAGCCCTGACCCGCACGACAAGCGCCTGCGCTGTTCTGCACTCGTTGAAACGGAAACCACACGCCTGCTCATCGACTGCGGGCCCGACTTCCGACAGCAGATTATGCCGCAGCCCTTCCGCAAGATTGACGGCATCCTCATTACCCATGCCCACTACGACCACATGGGAGGCATGGACGACATCCGCCCTTACTGTCAGTTTGGCGAAATCAATGTCTATGCCGATCCGCTGGCTCGTCAGGGCATGCTCCAAATGCTGCCATACTGCTTTGCCGAGCACCGCTATCCCGGAGTGCCTGCCATCCAGCTGCACGAGATACACAAGCACGAACCTCTGCGCATTGGCGACATCGACATCATGCCCATCGAGGTGATGCACCACGACCTGCCCATCCTGGGCTACCGAATGGGGGGATTGACGTATATCACAGATATGAAGACCATCAACGACGAGGAAATGCCCTATCTGGAAGGTACGGACGTGCTGGTGGTCAACGCCCTGCGGGAAAAACCGCACCACTCCCACCAGACCGTTGCTGATGCCGTCAGTTTTGCCCGTAGGGTAGGGGCGCGCCAGACGTGGCTCATCCACAGCAGTCACGACATAGGCCGCCATGCCGAGGTCAACGCACAGTTGCCCCCCGACATCCAGTTAGCCTATGATGGTCAGGTGATAGAGGTGTGAGCCACGGCTCACTTATCGTTTAGCAGGTCCGGGCGCAGGCGACGGGTACGCTCTAAGGCCTGTTCCAATTCCCAGTTGCGAATCTTGGCTTCATTGCCTGAGAGCAGTATCTCGGGCACCTTCCACCCTTTGTAGTCGGCAGGCCGCGTGTAGATGGGTGCTGCCAGCAGGTCGTCCTGGAAGCAGTCGCTGAGTGCTGACTGTTCGTCACCGATGACGCCTGGCACCACACGTACGATGGCGTCGGCAATCATGGCTGCCACCAGTTCGCCCCCCGTCAGCACGAAGTCGCCAATGGAAATCTCCCGGGTAATCAGGTGGTCACGCACGCGCTGGTCGATGCCCTTATAGTGACCTGCCAGGATAATCAGGTTTCCCTTCAGCGACAGTTCGTTGGCTATATGCTGGTCAAAGCGCTCCCCGTCGGGCGATGTGAAGATGACCTCGTCGTAGTCGCGTTCAGCCTTCAGGGCCGTGATGCAGCGGTCTATGGGTTCGCACTGCATCACCATACCGGCACTGCCTCCGTAGGGATAGTCGTCCACGCGACGCCATTTGTCCAACGTATAGTCACGCAGGTTGTGCAGGCGGATTTCCGCCAGTCCCTTCTTCTCGGCACGAGCCAGTATGGATTCGTGTACAAAGCCCTCCAGCATTTCGGGCAATACGGTAATGATGTCAATTCTCATAAAACGCTATTATTCTTTCTATGTATCGTTCGCCTACCATGCGCCCCAGCAAGTAGATGAAGTGCATCTGCTGCGCGTTGTGGCTGATGTGCCCGATGGGTATCACTTCGTCAGGGCGGATGACCAGGCAACGTCCTTCTTGTTCTGCTTGAGCCACATAGTCTAACTGTTTGTTATACATGATGTGACGTTCGTCCAATGCCTTCACCATCAGCGGGTATTTTCTCAGCGACAGGCGCATGAGCGGCATCAGCCTGTTGTGCGCTTTCTGGTAGCCCTTGGGCTGGGTGAGGATGACCACGTTGCGCTGGTAGCCATGCTCTTCGAAGTACTGCAGAGGGATGCTGTCGCTGACGCCTCCGTCCAACAGCTTGTGCCCCTGCACCTCCACTACGCGTGATACCAGCGGCATGCTGGCTGAGGCCCGGAGCCACTCCAGTTCGTCGTAGTCGACATGGTCTATGACATGGTAGACGGCCTGTCCCGTTTCCACGTCCGTACATACGATGGTAAACTCCAGGGGATTCTGCTCGAAGGCTGCCGTGTCGAAGATGTCATATTTGTAGGGCACGACATGGTAGCCAAACTGGGCATTGAAGTAGTCGCCCGATGTCAGCAGCGACCGAATGCCACTGTAGCGCGAGTCATTGGCGAAGCGCATGTTGTAGCGGATGGCACGTCCTATCTGCCGCGACTTGTAGTTGCAGCCGAATGCCGCTCCTGCCGAGACACCGATGAGTCCGTCGGGCATGATGCCATGCTCCATCATGACGTCAGTCACGCCAGCTGTCCACAGCCCGCGCATCGCTCCGCCTTCCAGTACTAGTCCTGTTTTTCCCATGCTACTTATATATATGAGACGCAAAGTTAGCAAAAAATACATGATCTGACAAGAAAAACGGGAAAAATTGCACTTATATTGGGAATAATAATTATTTTTTGTACCTTTGCCGACAGTTTCCGCACTCATGTAGTATATATAAATATGGTTTCTTATGAACAATAACAAATACCCCCATCTCACAAGCCCCATCCAGTTGGGCAAGGTGACGTTCCGTAACCGTATCTTCTCTGCACCGATGGGTGCAACAGACATTACCGCTGACTGCTGTCCAGGACCTCGCACGCAAGGTTTCTATGAACTTCGTGCCAAGGGCGGTGCGGCAGCTGTTACCGTCAGCGAACTCGTAGTTCATCCAGACACCGACGGCAGCCACATGCTTCACCTCGACCTGGAAACAGTGGGCTGTCTGGCTGCCCATACCTTTGTGGCCGATGCCATCCGTCGACACGGGTCTGTCCCCAGTATCGAACTGTCGCACTCTGGCCAGTATGCCGGCACGTATATGTCGGACAAAAACAAGAAGGCCAGCCTGAACCAATGGGGCCCCAGCGACGGTACACGTCCTGACGGACGTCCTGTAAAGGCGCTCTCCAAGGAACAGATTGCCGACATCGTGAGGGCTTACGGCGAGAAGGCTGCGCTCTGTAAGCGTGCCGGCTATGAGATGATTATGGTGCACGCAGGTCATGGCTGGCTGTTGCACCAGTTCCTCTCGCCCTATCTGAATCATCGTACCGACGAATACGGAGGTTCGCTCGAGAACCGCATCCGCATCGTCTGTGAGGTGCTGGCCTCGGTACGCAATGCCGTAGGTCCTGGCTTCCCTGTCGAGGTACGTCTCAGCGGCAGCGAACTGTTTGATGGCGGCTATGGCATTGAGGACGGCATTAAGATCGCGCAGGCAGTGGAAGAGTATGTGGACCTGATTCATGTCTCAGCCGGTTCCTATCAGTTTGGCTTCTTCAACACCACGCCCCCGATGTTCGATGAGCATGGTGTGAACGTATGGCTGGCTGCTGAGATTAAGAAGCACGTGAAGAAGCCCGTTGCCACGATTGGTGGGCTCAGCGATCCTGAGCAGATGGAACGTATCATCGCTGAGGGAAAGGCCGATGTGGTGTATATGGCCCGTCAGTTGCTGGCAGATCCGTTCCATCCGCAGAAGGTGATGGCAGGCAAGGAAGACCGCATCGTGAAGTGTTTGCGTTGCTACACCTGTATGGCAGAGCGCCCTGTCACCTTTACCCGTCGTTGTGCCGTCAATCCGTTGATTGGTCGTGAGATAGAGGGTATGGAGGTGCTGCCTGCCCGTCAGCGCAAGAAGGTGATGGTAGTGGGTGCCGGTGTTGCCGGACTCAAGGCTGCCATTACGGCTGCCCAGCGCGGCCACAAGGTCATTCTTTGCGAGAAGGCGGATAGGGTAGGAGGTATCCTGAAGTCGGAACAGGCGCTGCCATTCAAGTATGAGATGTATGAACTGGGTGTTGTCCTGGAGCGTCAGGCCAAGGATGAGGGTGTGGAGATTCGTCTGAACACCACCGTTACGCCTGAGTATGTGGAGAAGGAGTGCGTCGATGCACTGATTCTGGCTGTCGGTTCCACACCGCTTGTTCCACCCATCCCCGGCATCGATGGTGATAATGTCATCATCGTCAACGAGTATTATCTGAATAAGAATAAGGTTGCTGATAGCGTCGTCGTGCTGGGTGGTGGTCTGGCAGGTTGCGAGTGTGCCATCCATTTAGGTATGGAAGGCAAGAAAGTGGAACTGGTAGAGATGCGCGACACGTTAGCTGCCGACTGCAACATCCGTCAGCGTCCCATCCTGATGCGTAAGGTAGCTGAGTTCTCCACGGCCCATACCGAATATGTTGGCCAGAAGATTACTGCCGACGGTGTCATCTGTAAGGATAAGGACGGCAACGAGGTGCTCGTTCCTGGTAAGACCGTCATCTGTGCTCTTGGCCAGCGTGCCAACCGTGCCGATGTGGATGCCCTCCGTGGATGTGCCCCGTTTGTTCGCGAGGTAGGTGACTGTGTACGTCCCGCCAACATCACCAAGGCTATCTACGAGGCCTATCACGCTGCTTTGGACATTTAGCAGCAAACAAAATATCGGCAGGTCCCTTGCTTAGGAGCCTGCCGATATAATGTTCCAATGAATTGGTTAGTTCACCGAGCCTCCCGCAATGTCGAGCAGCTCGTTGGTAATGGCCTGCTGACGCGACTTGTTGTACTGGAGGTTCAACTGGCGCAACAGCTCGTCGGCATTATCCGTAGCCGTCTGCATGGCCACCATACGTGCGGCATGCTCAGAGGCAACGCTGTCCAGCAAAGCGGTATAGAGCATCAGGTGGGCCATCTTCGGCAATAGCTCCGAGAGTACGGTGTTCTTGTCGGGCTCAACGATGAAATTGTCGTTCAGCGGCTCTACCTCCTCGCCCTGTGCATTCACCACCTTCTTCTTACGGCGACGCTTCAGGTAGTCCTGGGCCTTCTTCGTCGTAACAATACTGGTAAGGTCGCGGTCGTGATCCCGTTCCAGCTCGCTTTCAAGGTCGATGGGCAGGAAAGTCTTGTTGGTCAGTATCTGCGAGCCTGCGCTCTTAAAGTGATGATAAATCAGCTCAACGCGGTCTATATCACCATTGGCAAATTTCTCACCCAGTTCCATAGCAATATCGATGCACTGCTGAACTTGTGGATGATCGACCAGTGACGCATATTCGCCAAAGCAGGCATAACCCAGCTTGCGTGCTTTCTCGGCCACCTTTCTACCGATGGGATAAACCTCGACACTACCCTGTCCCAACTCTTCAATATAGGCATCCACCGTGCGCTGCATGAGCTTGATGACGTTGGCATTGAAACTGCCACAAAGTGACGAGTTGCTGCTAAACACCACCAAGGCAACACGCTTGACCGGACGCTCCTGGTCGAAGATAGTCTGAGCCTCGGCCTCGGCCGCCAAGAACGACTTGAGGATGTGCTCCAGCATAGTCTCGTAGGGCAGCATGTTCTGAATGGCCACCTGAGCATGGTGCAGCTTCGATGAAGCTACCATCTTCATGGCACTCGTAATCTTGCGCGTCGAGTTGACCGAAGCAATACGTCCTTTAATCTCTTTTAACGACGGCATAGGCTATCAGGCTTTATAGGTTCCTGCGATATCTGCCATGATGGCTTCAATCTTCTGAGTGGTTGCGTCGTCAATCTTACCTGCAGCCAGTGTTTCGATGACCTCAGGAGCCGATGAGCGCAACTTGTCGAGGAACTGATTCTGACACTCACGAACCTTGTCGATGGGTACATCACGCATCAAACCGTGAACACCGCAATAGAGGATGGCCACCTGCTCGCCTACGGGCATGGGGCTATACTGCGGCTGAATGAGCAGCTGGTTGTTCTTACGACCACGGTCGAGCGTCATGGCCGTCACAGCATCCATATCGCTTGAGAACTTCGAGAAGGCCTCCAGCTCACGATACTGTGCCTGGTCAATCTTCAAGGTACCAGCCACCTTCTTCATGGACTTAATCTGTGCTGAACCACCCACACGAGATACGGAGATACCTACGTTGATGGCAGGACGGAAACCTTGGTTGAAGAGGTCGCTCTCCAAGAAGATCTGTCCGTCAGTAATCGAAATCACGTTCGTGGGGATATAAGCCGATACGTCACCGGCCTGTGTCTCGATGATAGGCAGAGCAGTCAGTGAGCCACCACCCTTCACGTGTCCTTTCATACATGCGGGCAGGTCGTTCATCTGCTCAGCCACCTCCTGCTGCTCGTTAATCTTGGCAGCACGCTCCAACAGACGAGAGTGCAGATAGAACACGTCGCCAGGATATGCCTCACGTCCAGAGGGACGACGCAGAATCAGCGATACCTCACGGTAGGCCACAGCCTGCTTCGACAGGTCGTCGTAAACAACCAGTGCGGGGAAGCCACGGTCGCGGAAATACTCACCGATGGCAGCACCGGCAAATGGTGCATAATACTGCATAGCTGCTGGATCGGCAGCGGTAGCAGCCACCACGATGGTATAAGGCATAGCACCGTGCTCCTTCAGTGTCTGAACGAGTGTGGCTACGGTACTGGCTTTCTGACCGATAGCTACATAGATACAATAGACGGGCTTGCCAGCCTCATAGAAACTCTTCTGGTTGATGATGGTGTCTACGGCAATAGCGGTCTTACCCGTCTGACGGTCACCGATAATCAACTCACGCTGACCACGACCAATAGGAATCATCGAATCGACAGACTTCAAACCCGTTTGCAGGGGTTCCTTCACAGGCTGACGATAGATAACACCAGGTGCCTTGCGGTCAAGCGGCATTTCGAAAGCATCCTTCAGGTCAATATCGCCCTTTCCGTCAACAGCCTGTCCCAGAGGATTGATGACACGTCCCAGCATGTTGTCGTTAACGCGGATAGAGGCAATGCGCTTGGTGCGCTTCACCACCATGCCCTCCTTGATGCCTGATGTGGTACCCAGAAGCACACAACCGACGTTGTCTTCCTCCAAGTTCATCACGATAGCCATCGTGCCGTTCTCGAATTCAAGCAGCTCGCTTGCCTCGGCATTGCGGAGTCCGTAGATACGAGCCACGCCATCGCTGACGGTGAGTACAGTACCGACCTCGTCAATTTTATTTCTTTAGTGTTTGTAGAATGTTGTTGAGTTTCGACTTGACACTGGCGTCCATACGGAACGTGTCGTATTCGAGGATGAAGCCACCGATGATATCGGGGTTCACCTCGGTCTCAAACTCCACAGTACCATTAGTCTTGCTCTCCACCATCTGACGCATCTTCTGTTCGGTCTGAGCCGATACACGGGCAGCGGTGGTGAGTTTGCCACGAATGACGTTCTTCTGCTTGCGGTAAAGCGTGATGTACGAGTTGGCCATGAATTGCATCACGTTCTCACGATCTTCCTTCAAGACAAGGTCGATGAATGCCTTCGTCAGCTGACAGGGCTTCTCGCCAGCAGCAGTTGTCAGCAACGCCTCCTTCTTGTCCTTCGAAAGCATGGGATTGTCTATCGTATGGCGTAATGCGGGCACGTCCAGATAGCTCTTAGCCACCGTCATCATGTCCTGATAGACGGTATCTTCCTGCTTCTGGTCGGTAGCACTCTTCAAGAGCGCCCTCGCATATCTCATCGATATTACTCCTATATCCATACGCTTAATTCAATTATTGACAATTGAAAATTAATTAGCAGAAACATCATCCAGCATACGGTCAATCAAATCCATCTGCGACTTGTCGTCCTTCAGGTTCTGCTTGAGAACCTTCTCGGCAATCTGAACGCTCAGCGTGGCCACCTGCTGACGGATGTCGGCAATAGCAGCCTTCTTCTCCTGTTCGATGGCGGCTTTTGCCTCGTCCAAGAGACGGGTTCCCTCACTACGGGCCTTCGTCTGAGCTTGTTCAACGATGGCGTCACGCGTAGCGGCAGCCTCCTTCAGTATCTGAGCCTGCTTCTCGCGTGCCTCCTGCAAGATGGATTCACCTTCTTTCTGAATGTTGGCCAGTCGTTCGTTAGCCTCATGAGCCTTCTTCAGCGACTCGTCGATGAAAGCCTGACGCTCCTTCACCATACCAGTGATGACGGGGAAGCCAAACCTCCAAAGGAGGAGGAATACCACGATGAACGTGATAGTCATCCAGAACAACAAACCAGTACTCGGAATTAATAAATCCATAAGCTGAATTTTTTACCGTTTTACTTACGTACTTTTTTGCCTTTGCTTAGATGCAGAGGAATGCGATAACGGCAGCAAACAGAGCAACACCCTCAATCAGAGCGGCTGCAACAATCATGTTTGTGAACAACTTGTTCATAACCTCCGGCTGACGGGCCATAGCGTCCATAGCCTGACCGCCAATCTTACCGATACCAATACCTGCGCCAATAGCTGCGAGACCTGCGCCTACTGCGGCACCTAACTTTGCAACACCTTCTGCTGCTAATAATGCTGTAATCATAATGTTTAAATTTTTAAGTTATTAATTTGTTAATATTTCATTTTTCATTTTTAATCTTTCATCTTATTCGTGTGCCGGCTCAACACGTGCCAGTCCGATAAACACGGCTGACAACATGGTGAACACCATAGCCTGAATGAAGCATACCAAGCACTCCAGACACATCATGAAGACGCTCATGATGACTGAGAGAGCCGACATAGACAATTGGACGGCTACGGCCTGACTGGCTACGAGGAAGATAATACACGTGATAGCCACCGCAATGGCATGACCTGCCATCATGTTGGCAAAGAGACGGATCATCAGTGCGAAGGGCTTGGTGAAGATACCCACAAACTCAATGACGGGAATGATGGGGATGGGGGCTTTCAGCCATGTGGGCACCTCTGGCCAGAAGATGTCTTTCCAGTAGTGCTTGTTGCCCGAGAACTGCACGATGATGAACGTGCAGAGGGCCAGGAAGAACGTCACGGCGATATTGCCCGTCACATTTCCCGAGCCTGGCGGGAACGGAATAAGTCCCATCACGTTGCAGGTGAAGATGAAGAAGAAGCACGTCAGCAGGTAGGGAACATACTTCTCGTAACCCTTGCCTACGCCCGGCTTGATGATATCATCAACCACATACATCACCAGCATCTCGACGAAGCCAACGAATCCACCCGGGGCTGGGTCGGAAGCCTTGCGCTTCTTGTACCAGCGCGCACTGCACAGGATGCAGCACAGCAGGATGGCTACGTTGATGAACATCACGGCTACCGTCTTCGTAATGGACAGGTCGAGAACGGGAGAACCATTCTCCACGATTTTGCCTGCATTCTCTCCTTCTGTTGCAATGGCCAGGCCATAAGGACCTTGGCGCAGTCCGTTGGCATCGGCATGGTGTTCGAACTGAGAAGAGCAGAACACGTGCCAACCCGTAGAACTGTTGACGATGACAGGCAGGGGGATGACCAGCGACTTCCCTTCGCCCAGGTCGGTGACATGCCAGTCGTGTGAGTCCTTGATGTGCTCAAGCACCACCTCCTTGGCCGAGAAGTCTTCTGCCCTCATCGCTGGCATCATGGCCAACAGCAAGAGTGCCATGCAAAGCAGTCGTTTCAAATTAATCATAATTCTTAACTCTTAGTTTTTTAACTCTTTAGTGTCTCATAGAGAGCGTAACGACCATCATCGCTGCATACATCACCATGTAGATGGCTACAAAACGGATGACGTCTTGCCTGTCTTCGGCAAGTAGTGCGTAGATTCCTGCCAGCGAAACCACCAGTATCATGCGAATCACCGTCATGATGAGGTAGAACCTCGGAAGTGCCTCGGGCTGACGGGCTTTCACCACGTCGTATAGCTTGACGTAAGCCACACCCAACAGCGTCAGCAGGAATACTGCAGCGACGTAGATCATTCTGCCTTTTCGACGCAGAGTGACACTTCGTTCTTCTGCACCTCAACGAATCCGCCAAGTATGGGCAGTTCGTTGCCATCATACACCACTGTGCCTTTCTGCAGCGTTGAGATGATAGGCGCATGGTTGGTGAGAATCTCAAACTGGCCCTGTGTGCCAGGCACCACCACTTGCGACACTTCTCCGTCGTACTCGACTCTTTCTGGTGTTACTATCTTGAGTTTCAACATACCTATTATATATATAATAATGTATATGCGTTATCCCTTGGCAGCATCGAGCAGCTTCTTAGCCTTGGCCTTAGCGTCATCGATAGTTCCCACGTTGAGGAATGCCTGCTCAGGCAGGTCGTCTACCTCACCGTCCAAGATGGCATTGAAGCCCTTGATAGTCTCTTCGATGGGAACCATGACACCAGGCAGACCTGTAAACTGTTCGGCTACTGAGAACGGCTGCGAGAGGAAACGCTGTACACGACGTGCACGGTTCACCGTCAGCTTGTCCTCATCAGAGAGCTCGTCCATACCCAGAATAGCGATGATGTCCTGCAACTCCTTGTAGCGCTGCAGAATCTCCTTTACACGTTGGGCACAGTCGTAGTGAGCCTTGCCGACCACCAGCGGGTCAAGAATACGAGAGGTAGAACCCAGCGGATCCACGGCAGGATAGATACCCAACTCAGCAATCTTACGGTCGAGCACCGTCGTTGCGTCCAAGTGTGTGAACGTCGTAGCAGGAGCAGGGTCGGTCAAGTCGTCTGCAGGCACATAAACTGCTTGTACTGAGGTGATTGACCCTGATTTGGTAGAGGTAATTCTCTCTTGCATCGTACCCATCTCAGAAGCCAGTGTAGGCTGATAACCTACGGCTGAAGACATACGGCCCAACAGAGCGGACACCTCAGAACCAGCCTGCGTGAAACGGAAGATGTTGTCGATGAAGAACAGGATATCGGCAGCACCGCCGTCCTTGCCACCACCGTCACGGAAACCTTCAGCAACCGTCAAACCTGACAGTGCTACAGAAGCACGTGCACCGGGGGGCTCGTTCATCTGACCATACACCAGCGTAGCCTGCGACTTCTTCAATTCTTCGGGATCAACCAATGAGAGATCCCACTTACCTTCGCCCATGGCCTGCTTGAACTTCTCACCATAGCGGATAACGCCCGACTCAATCATCTCACGGATAAGGTCGTTACCCTCACGGGTACGCTCACCTACGCCAGCGAATACCGAGAATCCGTTGTGTCCCTTGGCAATGTTGTTGATGAGCTCCATGATGAGCACCGTCTTACCCACACCGGCACCACCGAAGAGTCCAATCTTACCACCCTTCAGGTAGGGCTCCAGCAGGTCAATGACCTTGATGCCCGTTGACAACACCTCTTTACTGGTCGAGAGTTCCTCAAACTTCGGTGCTTCGCGATGGATAGGATAAGCACCGTCCATATTGAGTTGTTTCATACCATCGATAGGCTGACCGATAACGTTCAGCATACGACCTTTAATCTGTTCACCGGCAGGCATCCGAATGGGTGAACCCAGCGGCTTCGCCTCCAGTCCACGCTGCAATCCGTCTGTATTGTCCATAGCCACACAGCGCACCGTATCCTCACCGATGTGCTGCTGCACTTCGACAATGAGTTGGGTACCATTGGGACGTTGGATAGACAATGCTTCGTGAATCTTAGGCAACACTTTTTCCGCATCCAGTCCTTTCGTGTCGAAGTAAACGTCGATCACAGCACCGATAATCTGGGAAATGTGTCCGTTAATTTGTGACATAAGCAGTTGAATATTTAAAGTTATTATTTATTGTTTTAGTCAATGTTGTGCAAAGGTAAAGAAAAAAAAACAAACTCAAAAGAAATTCCGACTTTTTTTCAGATAATCAGCATATTTATCTCAAGCCAAAGCAGGACATAACCCACAATCCAACCCAAAAGAACCTTGGGCGTCAGGTGCTTGATATACCATGCCAGACTGACATGCTCTGTCTTCATCAATGCCAGGCCGCTGATGCTTCCAACAGAAAGCAGGCACCCGCCAACGGCTGTCGTATAGGCGATGACACTCCAATAGGCACCATTGACAGAGGTGTCGCCAACTCCGACTTCGTATAGCGAGATATTGCTGATGGCGATGGTAAAGGAGTCTACGATGGCACTCAACAAGCCGGCTCCCACACCCATTAGCCATATATCATGGATATAGGTATCAAACCATGCAGCCACATCTGCCCAGACACCCGTCTCGGTGATAACGCCCATACCCAGCATGATGCCCATGACAAAAAGTAGTTGCTGGAGTGCACCGTACTGCAACGAAATGGGAATACGGCGTTGTGTCATCTGGTCGCTCTGGATGAGTTTGTGGTTAAAAGCCTCGTTGACAACCCACAATACCGAAAGCACGCACAGTGCACCCAGGAAGGGGGCCAGTTTGGTGATGTTATGGAACGTCGGAATGAACCACAATCCGCCAATGCCGACAATAAGCATGACCACTCGCTGCCAGCGGTTCAGCCGAGTGTCGTCACCGCGATAGGGTGAAGGGCTCCACGCCGTATCTAATCGGTCGGGCAATTCGCGGTTGATAAGGACAGTGGGGATAATCCATGCCAGCATCACCGGCAACAACAGATAGGCCGAGAAACGACTGGCCGTCACGGCACCATCTCCCCAAAGAACGAGTCCTATAGGGTCTCCAATCACCGTGAAACAGCCTCCACAGTTGGCTGCCAACACGATGGCAGCGCCCACATACATGCGCTGTCTCGAATTCTGCAAGATGCGATGCATGATGACCAGCATCGTCATCGTTGTCGTCAGGTTGTCCAGATTGGCAGACAAGACAAATGCTGCCAGCGTAATCGTCCAAAGCAAGCGTTTGGAATTACGTGTACGTATCCATTCCGTAATAAAGTCAAAGCAGCCGTTGTTGTTGAGCAACTCTACAATGGCCATGGTTGCCAACAGGAACATGACGATAGCAGCCGCCTTGCCGACATAAGTTAGGAAAACATTATTATAAATAAAATGCTTGACCGTATCACTGGTGGGTGCCGTACCTGCGAGCCATTCCATATAGGCTTCCGGATGCTGCTGCATGACAAAGTCTGCACCCCAACAGACATAAATCACCCAACCTACGGTTCCCAAGAACATCGCAATGGCGGCTTTGTTGACACCCGTCAAATGGCCTGTTGCTATCAGTAGATAGGCCAAGATGAGCATCGCAACTATAATCAGAGTCATATAATCGTATAGTTTAAAAGGTTGTGCAAAGATAGGTCTTTTTTCTTGAATCACCAAACTAATAGGGGGTAAAAGTATTAAAATAACAAAAAAACTATCAGCAAAAGATACAAATATTCAGAAAATAGCTTACTTTTGCACCGTAAATAAACAATAACTCACTGGGAAATGAAGAAATTATTACTTTCAACGCTGTTTTTGCTTTGCGGTCTGACAGCCAGTATGGCTCAAAAGCCAGCTGAGATTAAGTTCGATAAACTGACGCACGACTTTGGCACTTTCTCTGAAAAGGAAGGTAAGGTAACGTGTACTTTCACCTATACCAACATTGGTGAACAACCGTTGGTTGTAAACCGTGCCGTAGCTGCCTGCGGATGTACGGTTCCGGAATTCACTAAGACTCCTGTCCAGCCAGGCGAAAAAGGTGAAATCAAGGTGACTTATAATGGTGAAGGCAAGTGGCCGGGCCACTTCAAGAAGCTCATCACCATCTATGCTAATGGAGCCGTGGAGATTACCCGTCTCTACATTTCCGGAGACATGACGGCTGCTGAGGAGAAACAATAATATCTGTAAAATATGTATTCTCAGGGAGAGGATGCGACATACAGCACCCTCTCCCTTTAATATTTTTTAATTAAAAAAAATACGTCTGCGGATAACAACGTATTGATATTTTTCGTAACTTTGCACCGCCTTAAAAAGGCACTTTTTACACACACATCTGATTATCAGAGCAATACGCATTATTTAAGGAGTAAAAGATGAGACAATTAAAGATTCAAAAGAGTATTACGAATCGCTCAAGTGAAGCGCTGGATAAGTATCTGGTGGAAATCGGCCGTGCCCCATTGATTAGCATCGACGAGGAAATCGAACTGGCTCAGAAGATTCGCAAGGGCGGTCCTGAAGGCGAGCGTGCCAAGGACAAGTTGGTAACAGCCAATCTGCGATTCGTAGTCTCCGTAGCTAAGCAGTACCAGCATCAGGGACTGACGCTGACTGACTTGATTGACGAGGGTAACATTGGCCTGATCAAGGCCGCACAGAAATTTGATGAGACACGTGGTTTTAAGTTCATCTCCTACGCCGTATGGTGGATTCGCCAGAGCATCCTGCAGGCTATTGCCGAGCAGAGCCGTATTGTGCGTCTGCCGCTGAACCAGGTAGGCAGCTTGAGCAAGATTAACCACGAAATCAATAAGTTTGAGCAGGAGAACCAGCGTCATCCGTCCATAGCGGAGCTGAGCGATGCCACCAGTCTGGACGAGGAGAAAATCGGTCAGAGCCTGATGGCCGATGGACACCACGTATCTATTGACGCCCCGTTTCAGGACGGTGAGGACAACTGCATGCTGGACGTGATGGCTTCTGGTGACGATTCCCGTACTGACAGGCAGGTTGACCACGAGTCGATGGCGCTCGAACTGAACAACGTTCTCCAGAAGGTACTGAAGGAGCGTGAGATTACCATCATCCGCGAGTGCTTTGGCATTGGCTGCCATGAAAAGGGTCTTGAGGAGATTGGCGACCAGCTGGGATTGACCCGCGAACGTGTCCGTCAGATACGCGAAAAGAGCATTGCCAAGCTGCGTGATTCAGGTAATGCACGAATTTTGATGAAATATTTGGGCTAAAGTTTTGTGACTCCAAGTTTTTTTACTACTTTTGGGGTCGTGAATCTGAAGCTACGCATATCAACCATTCTGATGCTGGGCATGATGACTCTCATGCCCAGCGTTTGTTTTGCCTTCAACGACGCTGATTCTGTGACGCTACACCGCGTCTGGAATTATCGCCGCAACTATACCACGCCCATCAAGGGACACGAGCAGAATGTCTATCTTCGCTATGTCTTCGGACTGGAGAAGCGCAATGTGCTGTTGTGGCTGGTACCAACCATGTACGTGGTGGCCAAGGGCGACCGCGAGTATATTGGTGAATCGTATTGCAAGATACGTTTCCGCGACGTCGATGACTACGAAGTGCGTCGGCAGATTATCTGCGGCACCATCCCCCGCCATCGCACTGCCATGCCTCCGCTATTGGAGTTTACGACGCCCGACTTCTACGACGTGACGCTGTATCCGGACCACATCCTATCGCCCTTCCATCACTCCAACCACATTTTTTATTACTATCATATCGACCAGCAGCCTGGCAACTGTGCCTTGGTCCACTTCCGGCCACGCACGCCCAACACCCAGCTGGTTACTGGCCATGCCGTCGTCAACAACACGACGGGTCAGCTGCAGTCCGTCCAGTTGGAGGGTGAGTATGACATGGTTTCTTTCAAGGTGTCGGCACTCATGAGCCAGGACGAGGGCTATTCGCAACTGCCCGAGCGTTGTTCCACGGATGCCGTATTCCATTTTGCCGGAAACCGTGTGAAGGCCAACCTGCTGGCTGTGTACAATTGTCCGGAGACGCTCCCCGACTCACTCAGCGATGTAAGAGACCGTCCGCGAATGGAGCAGTTGCGCCCCGTTCCGCTGACACCGGAAGATGCGAAGATCTACCGCACCTACGACGAGAAGGTTTCCAGGTCCATCAGCGAGGAGCCGCCAGATACCGTCAAGCACCACGACTGGCTGAAGGAGATTGGCTGGGACATCATCGGCTATAACCTCATCAAGGGCAATAAGACAAATATTGGTCATGTCACCATGCACGTCTCACCCTTGCTGAATCCGCTCTATTTCGGTTACAGCCCCAGCCGCGGCCTGAGCTACAAGCTGAAATTTGGCTTTCAGTACACCTGGAACAGCCACCGCTACCTGACGCTCAAACCAGAACTTGGTTACAACTTCAAGCTGAACCAGTTCTTCTATACCGTCCCGCTACGCATGAACTACAACCCCAAGCGCAACGGCTATGCGGAGCTGAAGTGGGCCAACGGCAACCACACGTCCAACAGCATCCTGGAAAGAGACTTCCGGGAACGGATGAAGGACAGCGTCAGCATGCCCGAATACAAGGACATGTATGTTCGCGCCATTAACAATGTCGTGGCTTACGACTGGCTGGAAATCATGTCAGGTATCGTTTTCCATAAACGTACGGCACTGGACAGAGCACTGATGAAAGCGGCTGGCCTGGACGACGAATTCCGCAGTTTCGGTCCCATGTTGTCCGTCAAGCTGTCGCCCTGGCATGACGGACCGACGCTGACGGCCAACTACGAGCGCGGAATGAAACTGTTAGGTTCCAATCTGACTTACGGGCGCTGGGAGTTCGATGCCTCCTACCTGCACCACATGAAGTGTATGCGCATCCTGAACCTCCGGGCAGGCACCGGCTTCTATACCCACCGCAGTTCCAACTATTTTGTCGACTACACCAACTTCCGCGACAACAACCTGCCCACGGGCTGGGAAGACGACTGGAGCGGCCAGTTCCAGTTGGTGAACAGCCGTTGGTATAACGAGTCCAACTACTATGTCCGCGGCCATGCCTCCTACGAGTCGCCCATGCTGGCCCTCTCCCATCTGCCGCTGGTGGGCCGCTATATTGAGAGTGAGCGCCTCTATGTCAGCGCCTTGTCCATCCAGCACACGAGACCTTATTGGGAAGTGGGCTACGGCCTGAGCAACCGACTGTTCTCCACCGGACTCTTTGGCAGCTTCCTGGGCTCAGAGTTCCAGGACTTTGGATTGAAAATCACCGTAGAAATATTTAGTAAATGGTGAGGGGCACATAAAGATTAAAGATTAAAGATTAAAAATTAAAGATTAAATTCGCTTCGCTCAGAAGCATTAAACATTAAATATAGAATGAGCAAGGCTTTGACCGTCTATAAGGCGAGTGCGGGTTCGGGAAAGACCTTCACGCTAGCCGTGGAATATATCAAGCTCCTGGTGAAGAATCCCCAGAGCTACCGTCACATCCTCGCCGTCACCTTCACCAACAAGGCCACCGAGGAGATGAAGATGCGCATCCTCAGTCAGCTCTACGGCATCTCTAAACAGTTGCCCGAGTCCAACGACTACATGGAGCGCATTCTGGAGAGCACTGATCTCTCGGCCGAACAAGTCAGTGAGCGTGCCGGCATGGCGCTGCACCTGCTGCTACACAACTACAACTATTTTCGCGTAGAAACCATCGACACTTTCTTCCAGAGCGTGCTGCGCAACCTGGCCCGCGAACTAGACCTGACGGCCAATCTGCGCGTGGGTCTCAACGACACGCAGGTGGAGGAGCAGGCCGTGGACCGGCTTATCGACCGGCTTACCCATAGCGATGTCATGCTGCAGTGGATACTGAAGTACATCATGGAATCCATCAGCGAGGACCGCTCGTGGAACATCATCGGACAGGTGAAGCAGTTTGGACGCACCATCTTCCGCGACTACTACAAGGAGCACAGCCTGACCCTGAACCAGAAGCTGGACGAAGAGGGATTCTTAGAAGGCTATATGGGCCAGATGCGGCAAATCAAGAAGTCGGCAGCCGAGCACATGCAGCAGTATGCCGACAGCTTCTTCGACACGCTGCAGTCGGAAGGTCTCAGCGACAGCGACCTGCCCTATGGCAAGTCGGGTGTGGCGGGATTCTTCTACAAGCTGCGCAATGGTCAGTTGGACGAAGGCATCGTGGGGGCACGTGTTGCCGACTGTCAAGGCGACCCCTCCAAGTGGTACAAGAAGAGTGCCGACAACCGCGACCACATCCATGCACTGGCGGACTCGACGCTGATACCCCTGCTCCGTCAGGCCATGGAAGACCGTCCCCGCCAATACCGGCTGTTCAAGTCGGCCGACCTCATCCTGCGCCACCTCAACCAGCTTAGGCTGTTGGGAAGCATCGAGCGGCAGGTGCGGCTGATGAACGAAGAGGCCAACCGATTCCTGCTCAGCGACACGCAGCAGTTGCTGCACTCGCTCATCAAGGACAGCGACTCGCCATTCATCTTCGAGAAGATAGGCACGCAGTTGGAGCACGTCATGATAGACGAGTTCCAGGACACCTCCACCGTGCAGTGGCAGAACTTCAAGGTGCTGCTGGAGGAGTGCATGAGCCATGCGGACACCGAGAACCTCATCGTTGGCGACGTCAAACAGAGCATCTATCGCTGGCGCTCCGGCGACTGGCGGTTGCTGAACGCCATCGACCGCGAGTTCCCCCATGCCGACCAGGTGATGGACATCCTGCCGCTGAAGACCAACTACCGCTCCGAGCGCAACATCATCGACTTCAACAACGCCTTCTTTACTGAGGCCGCCCGCCAGGAATACGAACAGCAACAGGAGCTCTACCCATCGGGGGCGGAACAGTTGCGTCACGCCTATGCTGACGTGGCCCAAGAGATACCTCAGAAGCGCGCCCAGAACGGATATGTCAACGTCCAGCTGCTGCCGGCAAACGACTACCACGAACAGATGCTGGCGACGCTGGGCGATGCCATCGCCGGCTTGCTGGAGCGTGGTGTGGCACCGCGACAGATGGCCATTCTGGTACGCACCAACAGGTATATCCCCCTCATCGCCGACTACTTGGCCGAACAGATGCCGCAGGTGCCCATCGTCAGCGACGAGGCCTTCCGGCTGGATGCCTCGACGGCGGTATGCCTCATCGTCCAGGCCATGCAGTTGCTCACCCATCCTGACGACATCCTCTCCAAGGCCACCGTGGCCAAGATATACCAGCGGTCGGTGCTCGGCAACAAGGCTGCCGACAACGAACTGTTCATCGTCGGTCGCCCGTTGGACGATCTGCTGCCTGAGGCCTTTGTCCAGCATACCGACGACCTGCTGCAGCTACCGCTCTACGAACTGGCCGAACGGCTTTACAGCATCTTCCAGCTCGAGCGGCTCAACGAGCAGAGTGCCTACATCTGCGCCTTCTACGACCAGCTGAACAAATTCACGCAGGACGAGTCGACCGACATCACCGCCTTCATCCGCGAATGGGAGGAGACCATCTGCGCCAAGACCATCCAGAGCACCGAGACGGACGGCATCCGCATCCTCTCCATCCACAAGAGCAAGGGCCTGGAGTTCGAGCACGTCATCATTCCCTACTGCGACTGGCGGCTGGAGCATGCCGACATCCTGTGGTGCCACCCCCACGAGGCGCCGTTCGACGCGCTGCCCATCGTGCCGGTGGACTACAGCGGAAAGCAGATGATGGGCACCATCTTCGAGCACGACTACCTGGATGAGCGGCTGCAGAACACCGTGGACAATCTGAACCTGCTCTACGTGGCTTTCACCCGTGCCGAGAAGAGCCTCTTCGTCATAGGCCGTCGCGACGACAAATCATCGCGTTCGGTACTCGTCCAGAATGTCGTGACGCAGCTGAAGCTTCCCAATGCCACGCTCGACGGTGAGGAGGATGCCGAGGCTCCGCTCACCTTCACCTACGGCAATTTAGTTCATAGTTCTCCGCAAGAGCGGAGTGTGGCGTTGCAATCTCCGACGGAGCGGAGTGTGGCGATGCCATCAAAGACAAGCAACGTTTTCCTGGCTCCGGTGACGCCCAAGCAGCTGACGCTGGAGACCTTCGAGCCGCTGACGGAGTTCCGCCAGAGCAACCAGAGCCGCGAGTTCATCGAGGGCGACGACCAAGAGTCCTCGCTCAGCTACATCAAGATGGGTAGCGTACTGCACGAGGTGTTTTCCACTATCCGCACGACGGCCGACATCGACCGCGCCCTGCAGCAGCTGCAGCACGACGGCGTGCTCTACGACGACGAGGTGACCCGCGAAAAAGTCTCTGCCCTGTTGCGCAAGCGACTGGAGAGCCCGCGGGTCAAGGACTGGTTCTCCGACCGTTGGCAGCTGTTCAACGAGTGCAAGATTATCTTCTTCGAGGACGGCGTCATGAAGGAGCGCCGCCCGGACCGCGTGATGACCGACGGACGTGAGACGCACGTCGTAGACTTCAAGTTCGGCAATCCGCACGAGGAATACCACGAACAGGTCCGCGAGTATATGTCGCTGCTGCGCTCCATGCAGATGCCTCGGGTCAGGGGCTGGCTGTGGTATATATATATAAATAAGGTGGAGGAAGTGAGGGAAGATGAAAGATGAAAGATGAAATGAAAGACTTTTTAGAATATGTGGCCGAGGACATCATCGGCAAGTACGGCACCGACCTGTCGCGCATCACCGTGGTATTCCCCAACAAGCGTGCCTCGCTGTTTCTGAACGAGCACCTGGCGCGGCTGGCCGGCAAGCCCCTCTGGAGCCCGGCCTACATCACCATCAGCGACCTCTTCCGCCAGCAGTCGGACCTGATGGTGGCCGACCCCATCAAGCTGGTGTGCGACCTGCACAAGTCGTTCTGCCAGTGTACGGGCATGGAGGAGTCGCTGGACAAGTTCTACGGCTGGGGCCAGCTGCTGCTGACGGACTTCGACGACATCGACAAGAACATGGCCGATGCCGACCGCGTCTTCGCCAATCTGCGCGACATCCACGAGCTGGACGACGTCTCGTACCTGACCGACGAGCAGCGTGCCATGATTCGACGATTTTTCAGCAACTTTTCCCTGGAGCACAACAGCGAGCTGAAGGAGCGCTTCCTGCGGCTGTGGAGCCACTTTGCCGACATCTACCACGACTTCAACCGCCGCCTGGCCGCGCAGGGGCTGGCGTATGAGGGCGCCCTGTACCGGCAGGTCGCGGAAGCCTGTTCGGCATGTTGCTGTGGTACAGCAACAAACTCAACAACGGCCGCCGGCGAGACGCCGGCGCCGGAAAGCGCGCCAGGCTTCCCCGCTGACTGCTACCTCTTCGTCGGCTTCAACCTGCTGCAGAAGGTGGAGCAGCGGCTCTTCGACGCCCTCAAGGCCGAGGGCAAGGCCGCCTTCTACTGGGACTTCGACCACTACTACATGCGCGATAACAAGGCCGGGAGCTGCTACATGCACGACAATGAGGCCGGGCAGTACATCGGTCAGTACCTGGCGCACTTCCCCAACGCGCTCGACGTGCAGGCCGACGACATCTACCGGAACTTCCAGCGGCCTAAGCGCATCAGCTACATCGCCGCACCCACCGAGAACATCCAGGCGCGCTACGTCTCCACCTGGCTCCGCGAAGAGCAGCGCTACGCCGACCGGCGCCGCACGGCCATCGTGCTCTGCAACGAGGCGCTGTTGCCGGTGGTCATCCACTGTCTGCCGCCGGAGGTCGACAAGGTGAACATCACCACGGGCTATCCACTCTCGCAGACGCCCGTGGCCTCGTTCATCCAGCTCTACTTCAACATGGTGAACGGCGGCCACAGCCCCAGGCTCGTGCGCATTTTCCAGCGACATCCGTACGCGAAGTATATAGAGGTGAGTGGAGAGAGGGGAGAGGTGAGCGGACTGCCGCAGCTGCTGACGTTCCTGCGGCAGACGGCGCGGAATGCCGAGAGCCAGGACCCGCTGTTCCAGGAGTCGCTGTTCCGTGCCTATACGCTGGTGAACCGCATCCAGGGCCTCGTGGAGAGCGGCGATCTCTGCGTGGACGACGTCACGCTGCAACGGCTGGTGGGCCAGATGGTGCAGCAGACCACCATCCCCTTCCACGGCGAGCCTGCCGAGGGCATCCAGGTGATGGGCGTGCTGGAGACGCGCAACCTGGACTTCGACCACGTGCTGCTGCTGTCGTGCAACGAGGGCAACCTGCCGCGCGGCGTCAACGACAGTTCCTTCATCCCCCACAGCATCCGCAAGGCCTACGAGCTGACCACCGTCGAGAACAAGGTGAGCATCTATGCCTACTACTTCCACCGCCTGCTGCAGCGGGCCAAGGACGTCACCATCCTCTACAACAGCGCCACGGAGGACGGCCAGCGCGGCGAGATGAGCCGATTCATGCTGCAGCTGCTGGTGGAGAGCCCTCACGCCATCGCGAGGCACACCCTGCAGTCGGGCCAGACGGCGACGCGCTGGCAGCCGCAGCCCATTGCCAAGACGGCCAGCGTGCAGGCCGTGATGCAGCAGACGACCAGGCTCTCGCCCTCGGGCATCAACCGCTACCAGCGCTGCCCGCTGCAGTTCTACTACTGCTACGTGGCCGACCTGCGCGAGGCCGACCAGCCTGAGGACGAGCAGGAGCTGGACAACCGCATCTTCGGCAACATCTTCCACGACGCCGCCGAAATCATCTACCGCCAGCTGCCCCGCCAAATCACCCGCGAGCTGCTGGGCCACCTGCTGAAGACCCGCGTGGAGATAGAGCGCGCCGTGGACGAGGCCTTCCGCCGCCATCTGCCCTATGCCGTGCGGAGCGGACTGCACCTCATCAACCGCGAGGTCATCGTCCACTACCTGCGCCAGCTGCTGGAGATAGACCAGCGGCTGGCCCCGTTCACCATCCTCGGCCTCGAGGTGGACGTCTTCCGCGAGTTACCCATTCTCTCACCTCTTCTCTGCCAAGCAGAGTGTGGCGTTGCGAATCCCTCTCACCCCTCACCTCTAAGAATCGGTGGTCGCATCGACCGTCTGGACCGCCTGTCCGACGGCCGCATCCGCGTCATCGACTACAAGACGGGCAGCGGCAACCTCAAGCCCTTGGCCGACCTGGATGCCGTCTTCGACCCCGCCCGCATCCACGACCACAGCGACTACTACCTGCAGGCCCTGCTCTATGCCGACATCGTGCGCCGCCGCCAGCCCGCCGCCCCCGTTTCCCCGGCGCTGCTCTTCATACAGCATGCCGCCGCCGAGGGCTACGACCCGACGCTCTCGTTCGGGAAGGACAAGATAGTGGACATGGCCGTCTATGCCGACCGCTTCAACGAACTGCTCGAAGCCAAGGTCAGCGAGATTTTTTCGCCCGCCACGCCCTTCACGCCCACCACGGACCTCAGGACCTGCCAGTCGTGCCCCTACGCCCAGATGTGCCGCCGCTGATATAGTGATTTAAACATTGCTTGTATCATCGTTTAAAAATATTAAATTATGG
>CACXAG010000041.1 GCA_902765585.1 uncultured Prevotellaceae bacterium | reverse complement strand
GCGACCGCGAGGCGATGGCGTATGCCTGGCAGTCTGTGAGTCCGTTCAGGGTGATGGCAGCCTTCTCGGCTATCCATCCGGCGCCGATGATGCCGACGCGCATAATCTTGTCTTGTTTCATAGTTTAGTTCAGTTATACGCTACAAAAATAGGTAAAAATTTCGAGATAACCAAATTTTTCGTTAATTTTGCACCCAAATACAATCAATAACTAAAAAGACAAGAACGATGAAACAAACAATTCAATTAGTAGCGCTGTTGCTGTTGGCATTGACGGCTAACGCTCAGACAGCAAGGGAATTTACGCTGAACCTCACGGATGACGGTGCAGCACAGATGGTGTGCTTCCTGCCTGCGACGCCCTCGGGCAGAGCCATTGTCGGTGTACCTGGCGGTGGATATTCCGTCTTGTCGAACGGCCATGAGGGCGTCATGGCTTCCAAATGGATGAACCAGCGCGGCATCGCCTACTTCGTGGTGAACTACCGGTTGCCTGAGGGCGACCGTACCAAGCCTATCAGCGACGTAGAGCAGGGCATCCGCATCGTTCGCGACTCCGCAACGGTCTGGGGCATCAATCCCCACGATGTAGGCATCATGGGCTTCTCGGCTGGAGGTCACCTGTCGTCGGTCATCTCGACACACTCCCCCTTCGAGGTACGTCCTGACTTCACCATCCTCTTCTATCCCGTCATCTCGATGGACGAGCGCGTGTCGCACAAATGGTCGTGCCGCAACTTCCTGGGCGAGGAGGGACAGAAAGACGCCAACCTTGTGCGCGAGTTCTCTACCGACAAGGCTGTACGCCGCCACCTGACGCCGCCCGCCTGCATCATCATGGCCAGCGACGACCGTCTGGTGCCGCCTGTCACCAATGGTGTTCAGTATTACTCGGCCATGCGCAATGCCGGTAACGAGTGTGCTATGTTTATCTATCCTACGGGAGACCACGGCTTTGGCTTTGGTCCTTGGTTCAAATACCACGACCGGATGCTGGATGACCTCGGTGCCTGGCTGGATGCGCGTCAGACGCCCAAGGCCGACGCCATCCGCGTGGCCTGCATCGGCAACAGCATCACCGACGGCTTCGGCATCGATATGGCTGACGCCTCTGGCTATCCTGCCGAGTTGCAAAAGATGCTGGGCGACAAATACTGGGTGAAGAACTTCGGTGTCAGTGGTCGTACCATGCTCAACAAGGGCGACTGGCCCTACATGAAGGAGCAGGCTTGGCGCGATGCCCTGGCTTTTAAGCCCGATATTGCCATCATCAAGTTAGGCACCAATGACTCAAAGCCCGAGAACTGGCAGTATGGAGCATCGTTCCAGCAGGATCTGGAGCAGATGCTGAAGGCACTGCCCACCACCAAAATATACCTCTGCACGCCCATCCCTGCCTTCAAGTCGACGTGGAACATCAACGACTCCGTCATCGTGAATGCTATCATCCCGATTCAGCGGGCGGTGGCCAAGAAACAAGGTGCGCAGATCATCGACCTGCACACCCTCTATGCCAACGACGGCGACAAGATGCTCAACGACGGCATCCACCCTGACGGCAAGGGAGCCCGCCGCATGGCGGAAATCATCGCTGCCGCATTGGTTCCCAAGAAATGAAAG
Source organism: uncultured Prevotellaceae bacterium (assembly GCA_902765585.1). GTDB lineage: Bacteria > Bacteroidota > Bacteroidia > Bacteroidales > Bacteroidaceae > Prevotella. Next base: position 14,550 of record CACXAG010000041.1, on the reverse strand, counting down.
TACTATTTGTTGGCTCCTACAATGTCCTTGAATGACGAGCCAAAGATGATGTACTGCGTGTTGCCGGCGATGGTGCCCTCGTTCTGACCCCAGAGGAAGGGCCAGTCATCGTAGTTCTCGAAGTGGTCGGGCTTGCGGAACAGCAGGCCGGGGGCCACGTTGCCGGGGATGAACGAGAAGTCGGCGCGGTTGTTGCCATAGAACACCTGCTTGGGACGGGCAGCACCGACAACGGCTACAAACGAGTAGTTATGGTATGGATGGCAGCCGTAGAGCCAGTTGGCCACGCGGTAGATCTCGTCCTGCGACACTATGTCGGGGAAGTAGATGTGAGCGTAATTTACCGTAATACCGAAGTTGAGTACGGCATTGACGCCTGCCCAGTTGCCGAGGCCGATGGGCACGCCGTAGGGGTTCTGCTGGTCGAAGCCCTTGATGTAGTCTGCGTATTTCTCCACGTATGAGCGCAACTTCTGGCGATAAGAGTCATCCATATAAGGAACAGCGTCAAGTGCGGTCTGCATGTTTTGGGTGGTATTCAGTTCCAGGGCATCCCATATCTGCTGGCTGAAGTTGTCGAGATATTGTTTTTCGCTGGTGGCGGCATAGAGCTGCAGGTTGGTAGCCATGTCACCTAACCGGTCGCGGTTCTTGCGGCTGCGCTCCATCAGCTGCTGACGTTTCTTGTCAGGCTTATTGATGGCATTGCGACGCTCGAAGCCGTCGAGCCAGTTGAAGTCTTCCTCCTGCTGCCGATGCCTGGCCGCTGCCCGTTTGCGGATTATCTCTGTAGCCTCCTGCATCAGTCGCTTCGACTGGGTGAGGGCGCGGGCAGCCAGGTCGTCGTTATACCCCTTCAAGGCATGGCTGGCGGCAGCAAACATCGTGGCGGCACGAATGTCGAGCTGTGCACTACGGCTGGTGAAGGCCCACATGTCGTCAGGTGTGCCGCTGCGCTTGCCGTCGGCACTCACCTCGTAGGGTTTCAGCGACGGGTCGTAGTGCAGGCCGTCGGTGATGCTGGCGGCGTCGCCGAGGTGGTGATAGTTGTCGAGCACCGAATTGGAGAGTGTCGAAGCCATGTGTCCTATCTGTTCGGCCTGAGCCACGAGGTTCAGTGTGCCGTGCTCAATGAACTGCATGATGTCAGGCACGCCGTCAGGGCGGTGCAACTCCACGTAGCGCTGTTGCTGCGATACGAAGGTCTCGTCGCGCTGCGGGTGGAAGAGTTCCCACGTGCGGATGAAGTTCTGCACGACGTTGATGTTAGACCCAGTCTCGATGTCGAAGTCACCGGCATCGAAGAAACCGCCGACGTTCAGGCCGGGGATGAGTTCCAGCGGCTTGTACTTCGTGTCGGTCGACGGTCCCTGGTGGTGCAGGTCGAAGTGGTCGCTCTCTGGGGCCTGCAGATAGCCCTCCTTGAACGGTTCGCCATGCCATGTGCGATAGCCTTCAGTCACGTACATGTGGTCCATGTGGATGGGTACCCAGACATCCGTCGTGGCGTCAGTAATCTTGTCGTAGACATGCTGGTCGATGAGGAAATCGTTCGTCCGCGTCTTGCCGTACTGGATGGAGTAGACGCCCGGATCGCGCACTGATGAGAAGTCAAACTTCACATAATTATATTTATAGTAAGGTCCCCAGGGCTTGACGGCAGCACTGTAGACCTTCGTTGTCGTGCCGTCGGCATTGAGGCGTAGCAGACTGGCAGAGCCCGTCTGGTCAGGGTCGTTCTTGTCCAGCTCTATGACGGCCACCTTCGGCTGGTCGGGCGTATAGCCTACTTGAGAGAAACCGATGTTCGGCTCACGAATCCAGTTAGGAATTGCGTTTGGTTCGACAGTCCATGTCACCACTTTGCCCGTCTTGCCCTTCGGCAGCACGCTGCGCACGACGAACCAGCCGTTCTGGGCCAGCATGCGTCCATCGTAGAGTTTCAATTCTGCATCATCACAGTTTATCGTCACAAGACGTGAGGGGTCGTCAGTAGCCATGCTCAGGCGGTGGCCAGTCTCCAGCGGCAGCGGGTCTACGTAGCGCCCTGTGCCGCGGTCGTCGTAAGTCTTGAAACCCTTGAACTGACGAGGTTTCTCGCTGTTTGGCCGCGTCACCGTGAGACTCGTGGCATAGCGCGGCAGCCGTCCTAACCGTCCGTCCATAGTAAATGTCTTCAGCCAGTATTGCGACGGCAGAAATTCGATGTTCAGTCCTGCCTCGCCAGCAAGTTGTTCGGGCACCGGCTTGTCAAGCCAGACGGCAATCTCCACAGCCTTGCCCTTCTTTGTCACTATGATACGACTGTCGAAGTCGTAGTCATTGTAGCGCAAAGCCACTTCGATGCTGCCTTCCTCGCGGTTCACCTTGCGGTCTGTCATTGTTGGCACCAGGTCCCATTGTTCCGGTGTGTTGTTCAGGCGTACCGCTCCCCCCTGCACCGTCCGCACCCCGTGGTGGATGACCTCAATGCCGGAGTTCTTCTCGTCGTTGAATCCGCCGTTAAAACTGTTGCTGAACACCAGCACGTTCACTCCTTGCCGCTCAAAATACTCGAGGTCGTTGAGACGGAGTTCTCCCTGAGCTCGGCAGACTGTCGCCGAAAAGAGCAGAATCAGTAATGTTAGTCTGTAAATCATGCGATTGGATTTTTAAGTTACATAATGGTTTTTCTTATCGATTGCTACGCTGGTCGCGGTTGCCCCACTTCTTGTCGTAGCGCCCCTCGGTGTCTATCTTTCCACCGAACATGTTTAGGCGGTAACGGACGTGGAGCATGGCGTAGCTGTTGATGCTGTTGTAGCGGGTATCGCTGCGCCCAGTGGCATTCACCCAGCGCTCGTAGTTGGATTGCTGTCCTAAGAGGTCGTAAAAATTGAGGGCGACAACGAGCGACTTGCTCTTAAGGAACGGTTTGGAAATCTGTCCGTTCCATAGCAGTTCGTTGGTATTCATCGACGCATCATTATAGCCGCGACGGCTACGTTCGTGCAGGTTCATGCTGACCTCGAAGTCAAGAGGCAGGCGCACCAGGAACTGTCCGCCATACTCAAACTGCCACGTGTCGAGGTCGGCTGAAGGCTGTAGTTCGTTACGAGAGTGCTGGTAGTTGATACGACCGTCAAGGGTCACTTCCAGCCAGTCATTACGGAAACCGGCTGTCAGGCGTTCGTTGATATTGGTGGTCTTCGTTGTATTCTTAGCTGCATCGGCCTGCTGCTGAGCCACATAGCTAACAAAATGGTTGTAGCGCAGACGGGTGTCGGAGCCGATGTTCCAGTGGGCTGCAGAGTCTACGGCAGTGTTAAAGGTAAAGCCGCCGTTCGCATTCCAGTTGCCATTGATGTTCTCAGGGCGCGAGATGCTTCCGCCCGTCACGGGATTGTAGCGCACCATGTTGGAGATGCTGTTGCGGATGTGACGGTAGTTGGCATAGAAGACGATGCTGCGTTTGTATTTTTGGATGTAGTTGTTGTAATAGACGTTCAGCGAGTTGGTGAACTGGGGTTTCAGTCCGGGATTACCCTGTGTGATATAGAGGGGATTCGAGTCGTCGGTGATGTCGAGCAGCTGTGTCATTTCGGGCTGACGGGTGTCGCCGCGATAGTGAATCCAGATATTCTGCTGGTCACTGAATTTGTAATGGATGTCGACCGTCGGCGTCAGGTTGGTGACGGTGCGCACCGTGTCGACGTAGATGCCTCGGTAGTCCTGGATGAAGTTGGAATGTTGGGGCTGCACCAGGAATCCGATGTTGTAGTCGTACTCCTCCTGCCAATGGCGCAGCGTCAGGCGGATGTTATGGGTATAGTTCTTGTACTCGGAATAGCGGCTGAGGTTGCGGTCTAAGTAGTCGTCTAACGTTGAGTAGACACTTCCCAACCACGTGTCCCAGTCGCGATATTCAGGCTCGAGACCGCTGAAGATGTTGACGGGATTGTGGCTGAAGTCGTAGGTCTGTCGGTCGCTCTTGCTCTGGTTGTACCGCAACTCATAGTTCATCTGCAGGTGGGCACCCTTCCAAAGCGGCTCGCTATAGAGGGCACTCAGCACGTAGTCTTTATTGTCTGAAGGTGTGGTGTTGTAGCGGGCGGTATAGTACAGGGAATCCTGCCCGTACTGGTTTTTCACACGATACAGGTGCACCTCGTTGTTCGACACGTTGCGATTCTCGCTGTCGCCCAAGCTGCCCTCTGCACGTAAGGTGACATTGCGGCCCCGAGGGTTCAGCCGACGGTAGAACTGAAGCATGGCCCAGGCATTCTTGTTCTCGCCATACGAGATGCCGGCATTCCTACTGCTGTTGATGTGTATGGACCGTCCGTCGACTATCGACCACGGCCCGTCAACCAAGGGGTCAGATGTGTATTGATAGGGATCATCGTCGAACGTTGCACTAGCCGACGTGCTTATTCCGTCATTGGTGCCCGTACTACCGTTGGCTCGCAACAGGAGGTTGGTCAGCGTGTCGGGTTTCCACTCCACGCGAATGTTACCCCACCAGTTGTTGCTGCGTGTGAGTTCCTTTGATACGCTATTAGAGAATGTACGCGACAGCTCGCTGTAGAAGTTTTCGCTGGCATTCTCGTTCATGTTGTCGCCATCGCGATGGTTCCAGCGCACACTGGCATCTATCTTCAGTTTGGTGCCGTCATCGTAGTTCAGGTTGGTTCCCAGCATTTTGCGGGCGTTCAGTCCACGACGGTTCCACCAACCGGCATTCTCTTCCTTGTTATTGAAGTTTCCCAGCAGGACGAAGCGTGTCTTGTCGGTGAAACTCGACCCCATGCCGCGTGAAGCGTAGCGGTGGTGGGTACCTCCCGCTAGGTCGACATTGGTCATATAACCACGGTTCATGCCCTTCTTGATGGTGAAGTCGAGCACCGTTTCCTTCTCGCCATCTTCGATACCAGTGATACGGGCCTGGTCGCTCTGCTGGTCGTAGAACTTCATGTTCTGGATAATACTCACGGGGATATTCTTCAAAGCCGTCTCCACGTCGCCCAACATAAACTCCTTGCCGTCAAGCAGAATCTTCTTGACTGCCTTGCCGTTAATGGTGATGTTGCCATCCTCGTCGACCTCTGCACCGGGGATGCGCTTGATGAGTTCCTCGATGGGAGAACCTTCGGGCGTTCGGTAAGCATCGGGATTATAGACCAGCGTGTCCTTTCTGACAACAATCTGCACAGCCCGACCGGTGACAACAGCTTCCTTGAGCATCACCGTTTCTGCCGACATCAGCAGACGTCCCACATCCTGGCTCTGGTTACGCCGCAAAGTCACCTCACGCTCGATGGTCTGGTAGCCTATAGACGAAATCTTCAAACGATAGATGCCGTTGACCGGGGCCTCTACGGAGAAGTTTCCCCTGATGTCGGTCAGCGTACCTCCCACGAATGTCGAGTCCCGTTGCCGGAACAGTTGCACCGTAGCCTGCACCATTGGTTCTTTCAACTCGGCGTCTTCCACGTTTCCGCTGATGGTTAGTCCTTGATCCTCGGACTGGGCGGAGGCGAAGAGGGCCATGGTCATCAATAAAGAAAAGAATAAGCATCGCATAGTTTAGTTTTAGTCTGTTATTTTGTGCTGTCGCGTAGTTCTATTCGTGCATTCACCACCACATGTTGCACACTGTCGTCGCCGTTGATCTGCTGAAGTAGCAGGTGGAAGGCTCTGGTACCGATTTCATGCAGGTTCTGTTTGACGAACGAAATACGGGGATGCGACATCTCCGACACCCAGTCGCTGATGTATGCGATGACCGCTACATCATCTGGTATGCGCAGTCCGTGACTGGTGATGGCTTGCACGGCTGAAACGCCTAACAGCCCGTGTGAAGCAAGTATGGCGTCAGGCGGTTCCGGTAGATTCATCAGGTCGATCGTATCACTCAGTCCGGAGTTGAAACTGATATGGTGGCATTTTACCAGTTCCTTACGGATGGGTATGTGGTGTTCGCGTAGTGCCTCCAGATAGCCGTGTTTCCGATCAACGGTCTGTTTCAGTTGGTTAGAACCTCCAAGGAAAGCAACGCGCCTCGCCCCGCTTTCAATAAGCGTTGTGGTTGCCTGACGGGCCGAAACCATATCGTTGATGATAACCGACGAGATAGGCACATCCGGCACATGGTCAAAGATGACAACGGGTATGCGAATCTGCTGCAGTTCAAGCAGATGCTGAAAGTCTATCGTGTGCTGCGACGGACAGATGATGATACCCTCCACATGCATGTTCACCAGCATCTCTATGCTGTTGACTTCGTTCTCGTAGTTATCGTCGGTATCGGTAATGATGCACATGTAACCGGCCAAACGTGCTTCAGCCTCGATGCGCTTCACGATGTGGGCGTATGAGTTGAACGTGACGTCGGGCACGACGATGCCGATAATACGTGTTGTGTCGTAGCGCAAACTGACGGCAAAGGGGTTGGGACGATAGCCTCCCTCCTCTGCCAGTTGCTCTATCTGTTTCTTCAGTTCGGGGCTTACGCCTTCAAGACCTCTCAGGGCTCTTGATACCGTTGAGACGTTGACGCCTAACTGTCGGGCAATGTCGCGCTGCGAAATACGTTTCATAATGGTCTTAATTAGTGATACAAAGATAACTTTTTCTTTCGGTAAAACAACGCAACAGACCGAAAAAGTGTTGCGCAACGCATTGCGTAATTGACAAAAATAGAACCACCTCCCAATTTAGACAGGTGGCTCTAAATAAATATAATGTTGTTTTTGTGTGGTGGCTTATGCTGTCGTAGTAATTTGATACTGCAAAGATAAACATTTCCACAACAAAATGATTCATTTTTGTCTTGAAACTTTCCGCAACGCGTTGCGCAAATTCCAACAAAAGGTGTTGCGCTCAACAGCCCTTTTTATCCCTTTGCCATCTGGTAGATAGCCTCCATGTCTGCTGCGTTGAGCACTTTCAGGCAGCCGATGGTACGCTGGCCGTCACGACTGCACTTGCGGACCATCTCCTTGATTTCGTCGTCTGTGATGTCGCGACCGATGAGTTCCTTGATATTAATGGGCATTCCGATGGCGTGGTAGAAGCGCTCCATAGCCTCGATACCCTTCTCTGCCGTTCCCTCGGGGTCGGCGAAGTCGTTGGGAACATCCATCACATTGACAGCGAAGCGCACAAAGCGGCTAAGGTTCTCGTGTTTGACGTAGCGCGCCCAGCTGGGCCATACGGCAGCAAGGCCGGCACCATGGGTGACGTCGAACATGCCGCTGAGTTCGTGCTCCAGCTGGTGGGTGGCCCAGTCATCGCTGACACCACAACCCGTCAGGCCGTTGTGCATCAGACTGCCACCCCACATGATCTGGGCGCGGTAGCGGTAGTCTTCGGGGTTGCGCAACACGGGAAACACTGCCGTCTTCATGGAGCGCAGCGTGGCCTCGGCGATGTCAGTCGTCAGGTCCATGTCGTCATCCTTCGTAAAGTAGCGCTCCATGGTGTGCATCATCATGTCAGTCACGCCGGCAGCCGTCTGATATGGGGGGAGTGAATAAGTGCGCTCGGGGTTCATGATGGCAAACTTGGGACGGGCCAAACTGTTCGAATAACCTATTTTGACGTCGCCGTCTTCGTTGGTGATGACACTCGCCTCGCTCATTTCGCTGCCAGCAGCCGGGATAGTCAGCACAGAGGCTACGGGCAGCATCTTAACAGGCTGTGCCTTACCCATGTAGATGTCCCATACCTCACCGTCGTGGCAAACGCCGTAGGCGATGCCCTTGGCTGAGTCGATGACGCTGCCGCCGCCTACGGCAAGGACAAAGTCTATTCCCTCCTTGTGGCACAGTTCAATGCCCTCGTGAACCAGCGACAGGCGTGGGTTGGGCACGACACCGCCCAACTTGACGAATGCTATGCCGTCCTCAGCGAGCAGGTTGCAGATTTTGTCCAGCAATCCTGAGCGCACGGCACTCTGTCCGCCATAGTGTACCAGCACCTTCGTGCCACCATATTTCCTAACCATTTGAGCCACCTTCTCTTCTGACTCCTTGCCAAACACTACTTCTGTTGGCGCATAATAAATAAAATCTTTCATACGAATACAATTTATATATATTTTTGACGTTTAAATAATAAAAATGTAAAAAGAAAACCAGGGTGAATTAATGATTATTAACGATAAGAACATGAGGAAACGTCTATTTTTCCTTATTATTCTCTTTGGCTGCCTGCACATGCAGGGAGCAGAGATTTTTATTACCCCAGACTCATCATTGGCTGATGCCGTGCGCCAAGCCCGCGAGATGAGACGATTGGGGCAAGCAAATGAAGTGACTATCCATCTGGCTGCTGGCACCTATTATATATATGAACCGCTCCGTCTGCGTCCCGAGGATAGCGGACTGACCATCAGCGGCAGTCAGGCTGTCATTAGTGGCGGCATGCAGATCAAGGGTTGGCGGAAACAGGGAAAGTTGTTGGTTGCCGACGTTCCCGACTTCAATGGCCGGCCTGTCGACTTCCGGCAGTTGTGGGTGAATGGCCGGAAGGCTGTCCGCGCCCGTGATGTGAGTGAATTCGAACAGATGGCTCGTATCCGCACCTACGATAAGAAGAACCAGGTGCTTTGGGTGCCGCGCAAGGCCGTGGAGAAAATCCTGAGGGCTCCCTATGCCGAGATGGTGCTGCATGAGATGTGGTGCACATCGAACCTTCGTATCAAGAGCATCGAACTACAAGGCGACTCAGCAGGCATCCGATTCCACCAGCCTGAGGCCAAACTGCAGTTTGAGCACCCTTGGCCGTCGCCCATGACGCCGAATACGGGTCATCCGTCGCCATTTTACCTGACTAATGCCAAAGATTTGCTCGATGAGCCTGGCGAGTGGTACCATGACATCCGCGAGCATAAATTATACTACATGTCCCGCAAAAATGAAACGTTTACGAACAGAAATGAAATGTTTACCGCTATAGTGCCCGTGATGGAGACGCTGGTTGAGGTGATAGGTTCTGCCGAGCGTCCAGTGCGCAACATTACCTTCAAGGGTGTCGCCTTCAGCCATACTACTTGGATGCGTCCCAGTGAGAAGGGTCATGTGCCCCTGCAAGCAGGCATGTATCTTCTCGAAGCCTATAAGCTACGCCCGCAGATAGACCGCCCTAACAACCACAAACTCGACAACCAAGGCTGGTTAGGACGTGCCGATGCCGCCGTGGAGCTGCGCTATACTGAGGACATCAACTTCGATGGTTGCCGCTTCGAGCACCTTGGCGGCTCTGGGCTTGACTATGTGGTGGCATGCCGTCGTGGCGCGACGACCAACTGCACCTTCACCGACATTGCCATGAATGGCTATGTGTGCGGTTCCTTCTCACCCGAGGGCTTGGAGACGCACCTGCCTTACCAGCCCACGGACTTCCGCGAGGTGTGTAGCGGACAGCAGGTAGACAACTGTCACTTCTACGATGTCACCAACGAGGACTGGGGGTGTGTTGCCATTTGTGCCGGCTATGTCAGCGGCATCTGCATCGAGCACAACACCATTAACAACGTTTCTTATACGGGCATTTCGTTGGGATGGGGCTGGAACCGCGACCTCGTCTGCATGAAGGACAACAAGGTGCATGCCAATCTGATATATGACTATGCCCGCCACATGTATGACTGCGCCGGCATCTATACCCTTGGCAACCAACCGGGCACCGTCATTTCTGAGAATGTGGTGCGCGACATCGCCAAGCCCTCTTATGTCCACGACCCGAATCATTGGTTCTATCTCTATACCGACGAGGGCAGCAGCAACATCACCATCAGGGATAACTGGACGCCTGAGGAGAAATACCTCCAGAATGCCAACGGACCTGGCAATGTCTGGGAGAACAACGGTCCACAAGTCAGCGAAAACATCAAAGACCATGCAGGAAAACAGTAAAGCTACATGGATATGGTATCCCGGCGACTTCGAAGTTTGGCTGGGCAATATCTTTAACAACCGCCGCACGGAGCGCGGCGCCATGTTCCCGCCGTTCTGGAAACAGGATTCGCATTATCCTACCGTGGAGTTCACAACAACCGTCGACATAGAAGAATCGGAGGACATCACCATCGTTGCCGAAGGGCATTATAATCTGGCTGTCGACGGCAAGCTACAGACTGTCTGCACCATTCCGGCAGGACGCCATCGGCTGAGCATCAAGGTATGGAATCAGGCTACGCCGCCAGCCCTCTTCGTCAGCGGTCGTACCATCCATAGCGATGCCTCCTGGTTGACGACCTACGAGGACAAGATATGGATTGACGAGAACGGTGTGGCTCACGGTTCCGGCATCTATGTTCCCGTTGGCTCGTGGAATTTCAACAATTCCGACATGCCGCCTTCCCAATTCCATCTGGAGCGCCGTGAGCAATGTCCGGTTGTCGCCACTATTCCTGACGGGGATTGCAACGCCACACTCTGGCCAAAGCTTAAAGAACCGTCGGGCATCCTCTACGACTTCGGCTGCGAGACCTTTGGCTATTTGAAAGTCAAGGACCTCCAAGGAACCCTCCGCGTCTACTATGGCGAGAGCCGAGAGGAAGCCCTCGACAAAGAACATTGCGAGACCCTCGACGTGCTCTCTTGTGGTGTAGGTGGCGGTTTTACCGTCGCCAGCTCCAAGGCCTTCCGTTTCGTCTATATCGAGCCTGAGGCTGGCACCACTTATGGCGATGTTCTGATGGACTACGAATATGCTCTTCACGACCCGCAGCATAGCGGATCCTTCCGCTGTTCTGACGAGTTGCTGAACCAGATATGGTATGTTGCAGCCTACACCATGGACCTCACCACCCGCGAGTTCTTCATGGACGGCATCAAACGTGACCGCTGGACCTGGAGTGGCGACGCTATCCAGTCTTACCTCATGAACTACTATCTGCGCTTTGACAGCGAGTGTGTCAAGCGCACTATCCGGCAGCTGCGTGGAAAAGACCCCGTCACGGCTCACGTCAATACCATCATGGACTATACCTTCTACTGGTTCAAGTCCATCCTTGACTACTACAACTATACGGGCGACGTGGAATTTGTCCGTGAGATGTGGCCGCGAATGGTGACGCTGATGGACTATGTCGAAGGACGACTCAACGGCCAAGGTATGGCCGAGGGACAACCCGATGACTGGATTTTTGTTGACTGGGTGGATTTTCCCATGCACAAGCGCGGCACGCTATGTTTCGAGCAGATTCTTTTCATGAAGGCCATGGAGACAATGGCAACCTGCGCCAAACTTCTGAACATCAATAAGAGCACCTACCGCGTAAAGTCCGAGGAGTTGCGCAACAAAATCAAGCAGATTTTTTGGAGCTACGAACAAAAGGCTTATTTTCACGCCATCGAGGACGGCGTCATGAACCGCCAAATCACCAAGTTCCCCAATATGTTTGCTATCCTCTACGGAATGTCCTACGAGGAAGAACGCAAGGAAATCATGCAGAGCGTGATGCTCAATCCCGACATCCCGGCCATCACAACGCCTTATATGCGCTTCTACGAACTGGAGACGCTCCTCATCGACGAGCGCCACGAGCAGGTGTTGCAGGAAATCCGCGACTACTGGGGAGGCATGCTGCGCGAGGGCGCTACTACTTTCTGGGAGAAATACGTCCCAACGGAGTCCGGCACTCAGCATCTCGCTATGTATGGTCGTCCTTATGGCAAGTCGTTGTGTCATGCCTGGGGCGCTTCACCCATCTATCTGTTAGGTAAGTATTACCTCGGCGTGCGACCCACCAAGCCCGGCTACGAGGAATTTGAAGTGTGGCCTTCGTTGGGCGGCCTTGACTGGATAGAAGGTGACGTGCCTACGCCACATGGCATGATACATGTCTCGATGGATCATCATCAGGTGACGGTTTGCGCTACTGAGGGAAAGGGGTGGCTCATCGTGGGCAACAGAAAACTGCAGATTACTCCTGGTAAACCTGTCGTCATGACCATTTGACGAAAGTGGCTTTCCTAAGTCATTCGGTTTTACTAAGATATCTTTGTTTTTACTATAATGAACAAAATAGTTCCTGAAGCTGTTGTCTTGTAAAAGTAATTATTTGGTAAATTTATAAGGATTAATTTCTTAAAAAATTATTGTAAACCAGTAACTTATAAAAAATATTAAATAATTGATAGTAAAGTACGGACATTTGAAATTTATTACTATATTTGCACTCAAAATTTACTTATTCGCGTAAAACGATTTCGTATGACAATGCTAAGAACGTGGTTTTTATTACTTGTTATAATATTCTCTAACGGCTTGTTTGCTGACAATAATCAGTTGTTGGAGAAATTAGATTCAGCCATTGTGAACAGAGCACAGTTCATGGCTGAGAAGGAAAACCGGATTTCCCGTCTGAAAAAGAATTTGGGTGCGACTGAGGACATCGCTGAACGGTTAGAAATTATCGACCAACTGTACGATGAGTACCGTGTGTATTGTTTTGACTCGATGGTGACTTACGCCAAAATGGGTCTGCGACAGGCTCAGGAGTACAATGATTTGCACTACATCCAGTTGTTTACCATCCACCGCGCTGAGGTTCTTGCCATTGGCGGTCTGTATTCGGAAGCAGTGGCTAACTTAGGAATGCTTGACATGCAGTCGATGGACAGACAGATGTCGTTCAAATACTATATGACGAGGCGTAAGTTGTATTCCTGCTGGTCACAAGACAGTCAGGACACCCTCTCCGCTGGCCTGTACAGACGGGAAGCACTTGACAACTTGCAAACGGCAATGATTTATTTAGACAAGAATAACCCTTTCTATGACTACTATCAGGGTGAGTATCATGTCTACGTAGAGCCTGACTCCATGAAGGCTCGGCGCCACTTTCAGGACGTGCTGTGGCGGGCTGCCCCCGACTCACGTGTCTATGCGATGGCCAGTTACGCATTGGCAGACAACTACTTGAACGTCGATAAAGACGAACAGATGTACGAGGAACACCTGATACGTGCAGGATTGGCCGATGTACGTAGCTGTACGATGGAAGCGATGGCTATGCAGAAACTGGCCATCTGGTTGTTGGAGAAAGACGATTCTGAAGTGGAGCGTGCCGAACGTTATATCAATGTGGCGATGGAAGATGCCATTTTCTATAATAACCGACTGCGCATCAAAGAGATAGCACAAGAACTTCCTCAAGTGATGGCCGCCTATCAGACTATGTACGGAAAGCAGAATAGATGGCTAATCTTTTCCGTCATCTTCTTTTTGTTGCTAACCGTGGTGCTACTTTCATACACCTATTATATATATAGAAGGAGCAGAAGGCTCACTTCGCGTCAGAAGACACAGGACAAGAATAGTCCCCAACTGGCAAACTTGAACCGCCAACTGGTCGATAGTCAGCAGCTACAGCTTCGGCTAAACGGACAGCTACAGGAACTGAACCAGCGGCTGGCTGACCAAGGTAAGCGCTACGAGAGGCTGACTCGTATCTATATCGACCTCTGTATCAAGTACAAAGGCATTTCGTCGCCTCGCATCTCCGAGGATGATGCCGCTACCTTTCTTACCCGTTTCGACAAGACCTTCTTGGAGCTCTATCCATCTTTCGTCGACGAGTTCAACGCCTTGCTTCGACCGGGCGAGCAGCTGCCACAGAAGTCGCCGGACACGCTGACCACCGAATTGCGCACCTTTGCACTTATCCGTCTTGGCGTCAAAAACACCGCAGATATCGCAGGCCTTCTCTTCCTTTCTAACCAGACCATCTATAACTGCCGCTCCGTCACAAGGAATAAAGCCGTCAACAAGGAGACTTTCAATGACGATGTGATGCATTTGTGTTCAACATAAACAATGATTAGCGTATTTGTGTGCATACGGCCACGGTTCTGGCGGAGCCTGATACTACAAATGGGAACCCGTAAGGTTCCCATTTGTACCGTTTTGCGGAGAGAGAGGGATCTCTCGCAGAAGGAGAGATTCCTCATCTATTTGTTTTTTAATGAATTGAGTACCAATCATTTAGCATTTCCCATCAAAACGGTTCAGATTTTTTGAGGTAATACACTGGTAATACATCCTGCTATGTATAATAAGGCGGGTAATATAGTTGCCAGATTTCTTAGCCGTCACGCTGTCTTAACGCTCAATGGTTTTAATTCTATCAAAGATCTCTTATCTCACTTTGCAAAGGTATCATTATTCCCTCAAATAACCAAACAATTCAAGCAAAAAGCGGACAAAACACTCAAAAATCAGCCATTTCCCGGCTGGGTAAGTCGTAAAATTGTTAAAATATGACTTTAAATTTTTCAAGACCACCGTTTTGATAGCTTATTCCTATTTTTGCAACAAAAAAAGGAGATATAAGTTATGATGCGATTTGAGTATGATAAGAAATTTATCAAACTCCTCGCCAAAGAAATGGTGAAGGAGATGCAGAAGGTAATAGATGAGACAAAGGAGCCTGAGCTTATCACTGTCAAGGAAGCAGCAGAAACACTTAATTTGTCTGAAGACTATGTGAGAAAGATAAAAGACAAACTACCCCATGTCAAGCAAGGAAACAGCAAACAGGGCCGAATCCTCTTCGTG
>CACXAG010000040.1 GCA_902765585.1 uncultured Prevotellaceae bacterium | reverse complement strand
TCCTGTCCCCCGTTGGTCTATGGTTGTCCGTTCATCGGCTTCACCTCGTCGAAGAGTGACATGGAGCTCATCACGCGCCGCATCATCAAGGACTTTGAGGGCGATGACAAGAAGAACCTCGACTTGTATGCCAAGACGGGTACGCCCGAATACCAGCGCATGGTGAACGAGATTGCCCGCCGTCTGGGGCTGACCAGCGTCAAGTTCGCCACCATTGAGGACTTGATAGCCTCCATCGGCCTGCCCAAGGATCGCGTCTGCACCCATTGTTTCGACGGCACCTCCTTCTGTCACGAGCGCCGCGGCGAGGAGTGGTTCACGTAATTGGCTTTTCGTGTTTTTGTAGTCGAATGAGAGTCGTGCAGATGACTTTTTTTAGAAAGGTTTAGATTGTATATAAAAGGTTGTTTCTTAGGAATTGCAATGATGATTCCCGCTGTGACAGAAGCACAGGTTACTGGTACTGATGTCATGATGGGTGACACTTTGCAAGAAGTGACAGTCTCGTCGCGCTCTGCCCAGAAGCGGATGGACGAGGTGCAGATTGGCGTGGAGAATATCGAGGTGTCTTCGCTGGCCAAAATGCCGTCACTCTTTGGTGAGCGGGACTTCATCAAGGGTATACAGTTGCTGCCGGGCATAAAAAGCGAAAGCGAAGCCTCGGGCGGTTATCAGGTGCGTGGCGGAAAGGCTGCCCAGAACCTGATATTGCTGGATGGGGCTACGGTCTATAATGTCGGTCACATGATGGGACTGTTTTCTTCGTTCAACGACGATGCTATGATGGGAGCCTCGCTCTATAAGGGACTGTTGCCTGCGCAGCTGGGCGGTGGCACGGCCTCGGTATTTGACATCAGCACTCGTTCGGGCAGTCTCACTGACTACCACTTCGGTGGCACCATCAGCCTGCTTTCGGCAAAGGTCGTGGCTGAGGGGCCCATCAAGGAGGGACGCTCGTCGTTTCTGGTTGCGGGGCGCCGTTCCTACTTGGATATCTTCCTGAAAGCGACTGACAAATATCGCAACAACACGCTCCGCTTCTACGATGCGAACCTGCGCCTGAATTTCCGGCTGGGCATCAAGGACGTGTTGTCGCTGTCGTTCTTTCGGGGGCATGACAACTTGGGGCTGGATGACATGATGCGCATGGAGTGGGGCAACACCACGGCTACGGCCAATTGGCTGCACACCTTCAATGACCACCATTATGCTAACACACAACTTATCTATAGCGACTTCGTGAGCGACGTGGGCATCGATGTTCTCAATACCTATTACACCATGCGTGGCTTTATACGCCATGCTACTCTGCGCCACCAGCAGTCTGTCAAAATGCAGAAGCACCGCCTCGTCTATGGTTTTGAGTCCACCTACCTGCAACTGATGTCGGCAGAGTGGAACATCAACTGGTTGCACCAGCGCGAGAAGCGTAACGCCTGGACCAATGCCCTCTGGCTGAACGACGAGTGGCAGCTGGCTCCGGGCTGGCAAATGTCCGCAGGATTGCGCTTCCAGACATTCTCGGCATTGGGCGGTGTACCCTATTATCAATTGGACAGCGATGGCAACATTACAGAAACACTGAATCAAAATGGCTTCGTCAAGACCTATGCCGGCGTAGAACCTCGCCTGAGCGTGAAGTGGACCTTGTCGCCGCAGCACAGTCTGAAGTTTGGCTATAGCCGCACGTCGCAGGACATCCATGCCGTCAGTGGCTCGTCCATGTCGATGCCCTTTGACCGCTATACCATGACCAGCAACATCGTCAAGCCCGAGCAAGCCGACCAGGTTGCCATAGGATGGGCAGGCATGACGCCGGGAGGCGATTACGACTGTACAGTAGAAGGCTATTTCAAGAGTATTCGCAATGTATATGACTACCGCGACGGCAAGTCGTTCTATTCTGAGATTGAGATTGAGCGACTGCTGTTAGGGGGCAAAGGCCGTGCCTACGGCATGGAGTTTTGTCTCCGTAAGAACACAGGACGACTGACGGGATGGCTCAGCTACACGTTGTCGTGGTCGGAGAATAAGATTGACGGCATCAACGGTAACCGTTGGTACACGGCTTCGAATGACCGTCGCCACGACCTGGTCCTCGTCGGCGTCTATCAGTTGTCGCCTTCATGGGAACTGTCGGGTGTCTGGCGTTATAATACCGGACAGGCACTGACAGCTCCCAGTGCCAAGTACGACCTCAACGGTACCACCTATTATTATTATAATGAACGTAATGGCTATCGGGCACCAGCCTGTCATCGGCTGGACCTCAGTGTCAACTACTCCAAGAAGTTGGGCAGGTTCACCCGCATCTGGTCCTTTGGCATTTATAACGTCTATAACCGCTACAACCCCTTCATGATTCGTTTTGTCAACGACGACAAGAGTCCTACTGGCACCATCTGCCAGAATACAGCACTTTTCGGCATCGTTCCTTCCGTTTCGTTCACTCTTAAATACTGACTTGTCATGCGAAAGATACTGTTCTATATCCTCTTGATAACGTGTGGACTGACAGCCTGCAAGAAGGAGATTGACTTCGACTACAACGAGATTGCTCCCATTGTGGTGATCGAGGGACGGGTGACCAACGAAGGCACGGAGGTTATGATTACCAGGAGCCGTAGCATGACCGACAGCGTAAGGGGGCGCTGCATTCCCGGTGCGGTAGTCACCGTCAGCGCTAATGGCGTGAACGAAACCATAGCCTACGACCCGCAAGCACAGGTTTACCGTTCGTCATTCAAGGGCACTGCAGGAGAAACCTATCGGTTGACCGTCGATTTCGAGAATCAACACTACGAAGGGACGGCTACGATGCTTGCTGCCGCTCCTGTCATTTCTTCTGAATACCTGTGGTACCCTATGCTTGACGACCGTATGGTGGTCTATGAGTTATGGGCTGCTGACCCTGAACCCACCGAGCGCAACTATTTTTGGTATCGCATGGACCGTGTGACGCATCATCCGCATCTCAAGGACAGAAAACACCTCGCCCCCTATCGTTGGGGAGCCATCGACGACCGCGGCGACCCGCAGGGAATGGTACATTTCGGCGTTTACTGTATGTCAGAGCGTATGGCTGAGGAAGACGAGGAAGAAAATTGGGAAAGAATACTCTACGAGGGCGACACCCTCACCTTCCAGTTGATGCCCATCGACCGTGCTTCCTTCGACTATTTCACTTCTCTGCGCGCTGGACAGAGTGGGGGCGCCAACCCGCGAAGCAACCTTTCTGGCGGTTGCTTGGGCTACTTCACGGCGGGCAGTGTAACGAGGGCCGACACCATGGTATTCCACTACGATTCCATCAAGCCTCACGCTACCATACAATATGACTATGGAGAATAGCAGGCTTCAATCCTCAATCTTCAAAGGATAATTCGTACCTTTGACTTCGTCGAAGAACACTCACGTTCGAAAGAAATAATAAAAAAATGTTTTTTTATTTGTTTCTTTGCTCACTTATTCGTACCTTTGCAGTCTAAAATCAAGAAAAAGAAGCGTGAAAATTAAGCAAGTGCTGAGCGCCCTTGAACAATTCGCGCCTCTGCCCTTGCAGGAAAGCTGGGATAATGCTGGCCTGCAGGTTGGACTGACAGAGGCGGAGGTTTCAGGGGCATTATTGTGTCTGGATGTCAACGAACAGATAGTTGACGAAGCCCTGCGCAAGGGGTGTAACCTCATTGTGAGCCACCATCCCCTGCTGTTTCGCGGGTTGAAGCGGATAACTGACAGCGACTATGTACAGCGTTGTGTCATCAAGGCCGTCAAGCATGACATCGTCATCGTTTCCATGCATACCAATATGGACAATGCGAAGGACGGCGTTAACTGGAAGATTGCCAGTCGCCTGGGACTTGACGACGTACGCTTCTTTGCTGCCAAGACCATGCAACTTCCTGGCTTTGAAGGAGATGAGAAGAATAGTGTTGTGGAGTATGGCAGCGGTGTCATCGGAATGCTGCCCCAGCCGATGGCTGCTAAAGATTTCGTCCTACTGGTGAAAAAACAGTTTGGTGTGGCCTGTGCTCAGTGTAATGAGTTGTTGCAGCGTCCTGTCCGCAAGGTAGCCATCTGTGGCGGTGCCGGCGATTTCCTGCTGGATGATGCCGTGCGCGAGGGTGCCGACGCCTTCATTACGGGCGAGATGCACTACCACGTATTCTTCGACCATGAGCAGAAAATTCAGATTTGCGTCATTGGTCACTACCAGAGCGAGCAGTACACGGCGGAGATTTTCCGCGACATCATCCAGCGCGAGTGTCCTGGCGTCCGCGCGGAAATCGCCGAGACAAATACGAATCCGATTCTCTACATTTGAAAAATCAATTGTAAAATAGTAAATAGTAATATTGTAAAATTAGTAAGATGGCAAAGAAAGATCCCACAGACATGCCGGTAGAGGAGCGTCTGAAGACCCTCTATCAGTTGCAGACCACGCTCTCGGGTATTGACGAGAAGCGTGCACTGAGAGGCGAGCTGCCTCTGGAAGTACAGGACCTCGAGGACGAAATCGAGGGCTTGACCACCCGTGTTGAGAACATCCAGCACGACATCGACGAGTACGAGCAGGCCGTCACGATGAAGAAGGGCGAGATTGAGACCGCCAAGGCCAGCGTCGAGCGCTACAAGACGCAGTTGAACGACGTGAAGAACAACCGCGAGTACGACACGCTGTCGAAAGAAATCGAGTTCCAGACGCTGGAAATCGAGCTCTGTAACAAGAAAATCAGGGAGGCTAACTTCAAGATTGAGGAAAAAAAGGGCGAGCTGGCCCAGAACCAGGAAATCATCGACGACCGCCGTCAGGCCTTAGAGGTGAAGAAGAGCGAGCTCGACGAAATCATGGAAGAGACACGTGCCGAGGAGGAGAAACTCAAGGCCAGGGTCAAGGAACTGGAGGCTAAGATTGAGCCGCGCCTGCTGACCTCGTTCAAGCGCATCCGCAAGAATGCCCGCAACGGTCTGGGCATCGTCTATGTGCAGCGTGATGCCTGTGGCGGTTGCTTCAATAAGATTCCGCCCCAGCGTCAGTTGGACATCAAGATGCATAAGAAGGTGATTGTCTGCGAGTATTGCGGTCGTATCCTCATTGATCCTGAGCTGGCCGGCGTCAAGATTGACAAGGTGCAGCCGGAGGAGAAGAAGACGCGCAAGCGTGCTATCCGCAAGACCGTGAAGAAGGCCGACGAAACCCCCGATGTCCCTGAGGCAGAGGCCTAAAGTGCCTGATGTCCCTGAGGCAGAGGCCTAAAGCGCCGAATAGTCGGGTATCTCCTGCAGAAACTGGTACGTCTGGTTAGCGTAGTCCATCCGGCAGCAGATGTGTTGCAAACCGTTGCTGACCACCAGATAGTCCACCCGTAACAGCAGGTTATATGCCGAAATCTGATGAAACACCCGCTGTGTCAATGACACGGTGGGTGCTTTGTATTCAATAATCATCTGCGGCGCTGCCACCTTATTATATAATATAGAGTCGCAACGCAGCGTTTTTTCGCCGCATTGCAGCGCAATCTCGTTGCCCAGCAGTCCCTTGGGATAGCCTTTGTGCTCCACCAGCCAATGTGTGAAGTGCTGGCGCACCCATTCTTCAGGCGTCAGGGCCACGTAGCGGCGCCGAAGAAAGTCGAAAATCTCCGGTTTTTCCCGCGTGCCACGTACTTTCACCTCATAGGGAGGCAGGTTCAATTCATTCATATCGGCGACAAAATTACAAAAATATTGCGAGATTTCGCAATTTATTTTGTAATTTTGCAGACGATTATGGCTCAAGCAGCAATAACATACGACCAAGTGATGAGCGAGCTCCAGGCCCGCCATTTAAAGCCCGTCTACTATCTGATGGGCGACGAGCCGTATTATATCGACAAAATCTGCGATTGGATAGCCGAGAACGTGCTACAGCCCGAGGAGCGGGACTTCAATCAGACCGTGTTGTTCGGTTCTGACGTCAACGCTTCTCAGATTGTCGATGCTGCCAGACGCTATCCGATGATGTCGGAATATCAGGTGCTGATAGTCAAAGAGGCTCAGAATATCAAGAATACGGAGCCTCTGGAGAAGTATTTTAAGCAGCCTATGCCGTCGACCATCCTTGTGCTGTGCCACAAAAACGGCAAGATTGACGGGCGCAAGCAGGGCTATGTGAAAGCCATTCGTGATGCTGGTGTACTGTTTGAGAGTGTCAAACTCAAGGAGAATGCCCTACCGGCTTTTATTGAAAACTATCTGAAGGCTCGTGAAGTCAGCATTGATCCCAAGTCGACACAGTTGATAGCAGAGTCCATTGGTGCAGACCTTAGCAGACTGACAGGCGAGTTAGATAAAGTCCTCATTTCGTTGCCTGCCGACAATCGGAAAGTGACTCCCCAGGTGGTAGAGGATCAGATAGGCGTGAGTAAGGACTTCAATGGTTTCGAACTGAAAGATGCCATCGTCAATCGCAATGTTCTCAAGGCAAATAGGATTATCAATTATTTTGACAAAAATCCAAAGGCCGGTAGCGTCTACTCATTTCTCCCGTTGCTCTTCAATTACTTCCAGAATCTGATGATTGCCTATTATTGTCCACAAAAGGGCAGTCAGGAGGCGTTGGCTCAGTGGCTGGAATTGAGAAATGCATGGGCTGCTCGTGAGTATGTGACAGGTCTCAGAAATTACTCTGGAATGAAGGTGATGCAGATTATTTCCAAACTACGCGAGATAGATGCCAAAAGTAAGGGTCTGGATAACCCTAATACCCCCCCTGAAGAACTGGTAAAGGAGTTAATTTTCTTTATACTTCACTGAAAAACGACCTCAAACGGGGTCGTTTTTTGCTAGAATCTCTATTTTCCCATACATAGTTTTTTACCCTCAAACGCCTATCTACAAAGGCTTTTTGCCCCAAAATGGCGCTTCATATTTCGCGTATTTTCAGTTTTTCGCCCGTTGGTTCAGGATTCTTTCAAAATGCCAGAAAACTACTTTTCGCGAAGCCTCGAATTCGGAATTATACAATTTTAGCATTTCGGATTGTTAATTTAGAAAACCAAACCAACGCAACCAATTTATAAATGCTGAATACATAAAGGTCGTAAGTAGTGGTTCGTAAATCTAAACCGGAAGACAAAATCTATATTTGTAAACCCAAATTTAAGACTTTAGAACTGCATATTCATACGTATACAGGGATATACATATTACATAAATGGCTAAAACCCAGTATTTTACGTAAAAACGAATAGATTTTTCAAGAAAACTTCAGATGTTTACGACTCCATATTCTGCATATTCCCCCTGAATACCAATTCTTCATGAAAATAGTTGTTTTATACTCAGTTACTTAGCTTAAAATGCTTTTTAAAATGCTTTGTTATGTTTTATGAACGTAAATTTATATTTGTAGTTCCAAATAGTTGATTTGTAGTTTTTCGAATATGGAATTTAAAATTCTAAAATCGAAATCTAAACTTTATGAATTAAAATTTTCTTTAGATTTCTTGCATAGTCAAAAAAAAAGGTTTACCTTTGTAAAGTCTAAGAAAAATCCCCATTTTGGGCTTATTATAAACAAAGATGGAACTAAAAGACCGTATAAGAAAGATAATGGAAGATCAGCATATGACCCAACAGGTGTTTGCTGACTTCATCGGACAGTCACCTGCTACCCTCAGCAGTATCTTTACTGGACGTACCCGTCCTACCCTCAAAGTCGTTGAAGACATCAAAGCGAAAATTCCTGACATTAGTACCGAATGGCTTCTTTGGGGTTCTGGACCTATGTATATCACCCACTCCGAGAGTTCGTCAGTAGCCCCTTCCGACCCTATTCCGAGTCAGGAACAACTGCTTAATTTTGATGATCCGAATATTGCATCTCCTGCTAATAGCTATCAAGTCGCCAATAATCAGCGCGTTTTGCCTGGTTATCAGCAAGGTGTACGAAATACACACTTGGATTTGCGTGCAGAAGAAATAAAAATTGTTGACAAACAACCGCGCCGCGTGACAGAGATTCGAGTCTATTATGACGACCAGACCTACGAGACCTTTGTGCCTGCTAAACCTAAGTAATAATAGAATAATGTAAGATAATGACTCATTTTTCTTTCAAAATGTTTGGTTATTTCGTGGAAAAGTTATACTTTTGCAACCGATAAGCCGAAAGTCCACGGACGATGAGGCAAAAAACGATGAATGTTATGATACAGAACGCTTACTTTTACGGTTATTACTTTTACTTTGCAGTAGACTGTGAAGCGGTAAGCCGTATATAATATAAGGTATAAAGGCAAAAACATGATAAGGCTCCGCTTCACAAACAACAGGTGAAAGCGGAGTTTTTTTTAGAAGTTCAAGAAGTTAAGGAATATATAAGAATGAAGAGAATTGCGATACAAGGACTGATAGGGTCGTTCCACGACATAGCCGCCCACCTCTATTTCGAGGGTGAGCAGATACAGCTGATTTGTTGCAACACCTTCGAGGAGGTCTTTGCAAAGATGCAGCAAGATCCCACTAGTATCGGCATGCTGGCTATCGAGAACACCATCGCAGGAAGCCTGCTGCACAACTACGAGCTGCTTCGCGACAGTGGCACGACCATCGTCGGTGAGCATAAGTTGCACATCACACACTCCATTTGTTGTCTGCCGGACGATGACTGGAGCACCATCACCGAGGTGCACTCTCACCCCGTGGCCCTGATGCAGTGCCGTCAGTTCCTGGCGCAGCACCCCTCGCTGAAGAACGTGGAAGCTGAGGATACGGCAGGTTCGGCGAAGATGATTGCCGAGGAGGGCCGTCGCGGCTGGGCTGCCATCTGTCACGCCGAGGCTGCACGGCTCTATGGCCTGAAGGTGCTCGAGGACCATATCGAGGACAATAAGCACAATTTTACACGATTCCTCGTGGTCAGCCATCCCAACAAGGCCGACCTGCTGCGTCCGCTGACGGCAGCCAACAAGGCAAGCATCGTGTTCTCTCTACCCCATGAGGAAGGCTCGCTGGCACATGTGCTGGCCATCCTGTCGTTCTATCACATCAACCTGACGAAGATCCAGTCGCTGCCCATCATCGGCCGTGAGTGGGAATACCTGTTCTATGTCGACGTGATGTACGAAGACCTGACGCGCTACCGTCAGTCCATTGATGCCATCATTCCCCTGACCAAGGATTTCAAGATTTTGGGAGAATACAAAGACGGCAGACAAACGAACTAAGAAGAATTGAATAATTGAAGAATTGAAAAATTGAAGTTTAAGAATATGATACAACCAGCAGAGAGACTCAGTTTAGTACAAGAGTATTATTTCAGTAGAAAGTTGAAGGAGGTGGCACAGATGAACGCCGAAGGCAAGGACATCATCAGTCTGGCCATTGGCTCGCCTGACATGCCCCCCTCGCAGCAGACGATAGACAAGTTGTGCGAGGTGGCCCACGACCCTACGGCCCACGGCTACCAACCCACACAGGGCACCCCCGAATTGCGCGAGGCGATGGGTGCCTTCTACAAGCGTTGGTATGATGTCGACCTGGATGCCAAGAGCGAGGTGTTGCCGCTGATAGGTTCTAAGGAGGGCATCCTGCATACCACGCTGGCCTTCGTCAACCCAGGCGATGCCGTCTTGGTGCCCAATCCTGGCTATCCCACCTACACGTCGCTCAGTAAGATTCTTGGTGCCACGATTGTCAACTACGACCTCCGCGAGGACAACGGCTGGCAGCCCGACTTCGACCAGCTGGAGGACATCATACATCATACATCTAACATCAGACTTCTCTGGACCAACTATCCCAATATGCCGACGGGTGGTCGTGCCCAGCGTGAGACCTACGAGCGGCTGGTGCGCTTTGCCAAGGACCACGACATCGTCGTCGTCAACGACAATCCCTACAGCTTCATCCTCAGCGAGGAGCATCTGAGCATCCTGCAGGTGCCTGGTGCCAAGGACTGCTGCATCGAGTTCAACTCCATGTCGAAGTCTCACAACATGCCCGGCTGGCGTGTGGGACTCTGTGCTTCGAATGCGCAGTTCATCCAGTGGATTCTCAAGGTGCAGTCCAACATTGAGAGTGGCACCTTCCGCGGCATCCAGCTGGCAGCTGCCGAGGCTTACAATAATGACGAGGCCTGGCACCGCGAATTCAATATCGAGACCTACGCCCGTCGTCGCCGCTATGCCGAGCAGATCATGGACGTCTTGGGCTGCACCTACGACCCGCATCAGGTCGGCATGTTCCTGTGGGGCCGCATTCCTGACAGCATCCAGAACGTGGAGGATCTGACGGAGCGTGTGCTCCACGAGGCCCGTGTCTTCATCACCCCAGGCTTTATCTTCGGCTCGAATGGAAACAGATATATCCGAATCTCGCTCTGTGCCAAGGAAGACAAAATCCAACAAGCCCTGAAACGAATAAAAGAAACGATTAATTTTTGAAAGAAATGAGCAAGAATTAGAAAGAATTAATTCCAATAATGAGAAGAAATATAACGATTAATTCCAATTATTATTCAAATTGTTGAGCGTAATTATTTCTAATTGTTTCCAATTTCTTTCCTTAAAAAGATAATACATAAATTTGTTTAGATATGGAACTGGAACTTCAACCATTGAATTTACCGAGTGACAACGAACGCCCCTTCGTCATTGCAGGCCCGTGCAGCGCAGAGACTGAGGAGCAAGTGATGGAAACCGCCCGTCAGCTGGCTATGAAAGGCTGCCACAACTTCCGTGCCGGCGTATGGAAGCCCCGCACCAAGCCCGGCGGCTTCGAGGGTAACGGCGAGAAGGCGCTGCCCTGGATGAAGCAAGTCAAAGAGGAGACCCACATGCTGATAGCTACCGAGGTGGCTACTCCTGAGCATGTGGAACTGGCGCTGAAGTACGGCATGGACATCCTGTGGATTGGTGCCCGTACCACCGCCAACCCCTTCGCCATGCAGGCGCTGGCCGATGCCTTGCAGGGTGTCGACGTCCCTGTGTTTGTGAAGAACCCCGTCAATCCTGACCTGGAACTGTGGATTGGTGCCTTGCAGCGCTTGAACCAGGCCGGTATCAAACGTCTGGGGGCCATCCACCGCGGCTTCTCCAGCTACGAGCAGAAAATCTATCGCAACGCCCCCATGTGGCAGATACCCATCGAGCTGCATCGTCGCATCCCCGATCTGCCCATCATCAGCGACCCCAGCCATATCGGCGGTCGTCGCGAACTCATCGCCCCGCTGTGTCAGCAGGCCATGGACCTGGGCTTCGACGGACTCATCGTCGAGAGCCACTGCGACCCCGACAAGGCATGGAGCGATGCCAAGCAGCAGGTGACGCCCGACGTGCTGGACTACATCCTGGCGCTGCTCATCATCCGTGACGAGCATGTCACCACGGAGAGCATCCAGCAGCTGCGCAAGCAGATTGACAACCTCGACAACCAGCTGATGGAAATCTTGTCGAAGCGCATGGCCGTCTGTCGCGAGATTGGTAACTACAAGAAGGAGCACAACATGACGGTGCTGCAGGCTTCGCGCTACAACGAAATCCTGGAGAAGCGCGGCGTTCAGGGCTCGCTCAGCGGCATGGCTCCCGAGTTCGTCGCCAAGGTCTTCGAGAGCATTCACGAAGAGTCCGTCCGCCAGCAGATTGAAATCGTCAACAAGTAAAACTGAAAGATTGAAAAATTGAAGAATTGAAGTCCATGCGGCTTGAATAACCTCAATTTTTCAATTCTTCAAAAAAACTTCAATTTTTCAATTCTTGAATTCTTCAATTCTATGAAAATATTAGTATTAGGAGCAGGCAAGATGGGCTCGTTCTTCATCGACCTGCTGAGCTTCGACCACGAAGTCGCCGTCTACGAGCGCGATCCGAAGCGCATGCGCTTCACCTACAACTGCCAGCGCTTCACGCAGCTGGAGGAAATCCGCGACTTCAAGCCCGAACTGGTCATCAATGCCGTCACGCTGAAGTACACCATTCCCGTCTTCGAGCAGGTCATCCCCTTCCTTCCCGAGGAGTGCATCATCAGCGACATTGCCAGCGTCAAGACCGACCTGAAGGAGTTCTACGAGCAGACGGGGCGCCGCTACGTGTCGACGCACCCCATGTTCGGTCCGACGTTTGCCAACCTCAACCAGCTCAGCGAGGAGAATGCCATCATCATCAGCGAGGGCGACTACATGGGCCGCATCTTCTTCAAGGACCTCTACCAGAAGCTGGGGCTCAACATCTACGAGTACACCTTCGAGGAGCACGACCGCACGGTGGCCTACTCGCTCAGCATACCCTTCGTGTCCACCTTCGTCTTTGCCGCCGTCATGAAGCACCAGGACGCCCCTGGTACCACCTTCAAGCGCCACATGCGTATTGCCAAGGGCGTGCTCAGCGAGGACGACTACCTGTTGCAGGAAATCCTCTTCAACCCCTACACCCACGACCAGGTGTCGCAGATTCGTACGGAGCTGAAAGAACTGCTGGAAATCATCGACCAGAAGGACGGTGACGGCATGAAGGGCTACCTGACGAAAATCAGGAAGCACGTCTTTGAATAAGTCTGTCGAGAAACAGGATAAGTCTGACGCTGTCGGTCAGACGTTGTGCTCGTATTTGCTGATAGCCAGAGAAGTTTTTAGCCTGCCGATGGTTACAAGCTTCTCTGACTTGTCGTAGTCGAAGCCCCCATAGCGGCTCATCTGGATGTCCACCAGCATGTCCGGCTTCATCAGCTTGGCCATCAGGATGGAGTTCTGGCGAATCATCAGCGAACTGGTGCGCGAGAGCATGGTGTAGTAGTTGAAGTCCAGGTTGTCGGGTATCAGCTTGTCCAGCACCTGTGCCGCCAGCGACCTGTTGTGCTTGCGGCGTACGTTGAACTCGTCGTGCACCTCCGACTGCGCCTTGTAGTCGTGTCCGCTGACGTCCACGCCCACCAGGATGTCGCCTTTGTGACGCTTCACGCGGTTCAGCGGTATGGGGTTCACCACGCCGCCGTCTATCAGTATCATGCCGTTGCGGCGGACGGGTTCATAGAAGGTGGGCAGCGAGATGCTGGCGCGGATGGCTGCAAAGAGGCTGCCCTTGCGGAACACCACCTCCTGGCCGCCCTTCCAGTCGGTAGCCACGGCACAGTAGGGTATGGGCAGGTCTTCGATGGCGATGTCCGGCACGAACTCCATGATGGCCTCGATGATGCGGGTGCCCTTCACCAGATGGTTGAGCGAGAAGGAGAAGTCGGTCAGTTCCAGCATCTTCTTCTTGTCTATCGTCTTCATCCACTCGCGGAACTCCTTCAGCTTGCCGGCAGCATACACTCCGCCGATGAGAGCCCCCATCGAACAGCCGGCCAACGAGGTTATCCGGTAGCCCTGCGCCTCCAGTTCCTCTATCGCCCCGATGTGTGCCAGCCCCCTGGCGCCGCCACTCGACAGCACCAGTGCCACGTCTTTCTTCTTTGCTCCTTCCGTCATAGTCGTTAAATTGCCGCAAAGATACACACTTTTGTCGATTTACCGAAACAATTCCCCAACAATTTGTAGTTTATTTGTCATGTGACTGTTTTAAATAAAACTCAAACACTGTGTTTTTTTGTATAAAACCCTATAAAAATGTCGCAAGTCCTTTGCCAAATTCAGAAAATAGTTGTATCTTTGCGGAGTAAACGTATAAAGGTGGGCTACACCGCCAACAATAACTAAAACAAATATGCGACAAAGACTCTTCTATCTATTTCTATTGGCTGCTGTACTGGTCTCTTGCTCTGGGGGCAAAGGGAAGCATCGTATCGGAATATCGCAGTGTTCGGCCGACATCTGGCGCGACAAGCAGAATGCAGAGCTGCGCATGGGCGCTTATTTCCACGACAATGTGGAACTGAAGTTCGCGGCAGCCTACGACAGCGACGAGCGGCAGGTGCAGCAGATAGACAGTCTCGTCGACGAAGGCATTGACCTGCTGATAGTGGCGCCCAATCAGGTGGCAACGATTTCGCCGGCCATCGACCGCGCCTACGACAAGGGCATCCCCGTCATCGTGTTTGAGCGCAAGACCAATTCGCAGAAATACACCGCCTTTATCAGTGCCGACAACTACGAGATGGGGCACGTGATGGGCGAATACATTGTCTCACGGCTGCACGGTCAGGGCACGGTGTTGGAGATAAAGGGCCTGGAGGGCTCGTCGCCCGCCATCGAGCGCCCTGACGGGCTCGTTCTTCCTGCGTGTGCTGAAGACGCGCTGGTTCTTCATCATCAGCGTCTGCTTGATGGCAGCCTCGATGATTCTGATGTTCGGCGGCGAGTCGAAGGTCGTGCTCTATACGGCTATCGCCCTTGTGGGTTACGGCAACTCCAACATCTTCTCGATGGCGTTCTCCGAGGCACTGCTCTCGGTGCCCGACAAGCAGAACGAGGTCTCAGGTCTGATGATTATGGGTCTCTTCGGCGGTACCATCTTCCCACTCGTGATGGGATTCATGAGCGACGCCATGGGACAGGCCGGAGCAGTCGCCGTGATGGCCGTCGGTGTCATCTACCTCTTCACATATATTCCACAAGTAAAACACTAATTGCGGCCTGCGGCCTAAATAATAAATAAAAAAGAATAAATAATAAATAAATGATAAACGATATGAATCAGAAGCGTTATGTAGTAGGACTCGGAGAAGTCCTGTGGGATGTACTTCCCGAAGGTAAGAAACTGGGTGGCGCACCCGCCAACTTCGCCTATCATGCCGGGCAGTTCCTGGGCATGGACAACACCATCGCCGTCAGCGCGCTGGGCGAGGACGCACTGGCCGAAGAAACCATCGAGGCTCTCAAAGAGCATGGGCTGAATTACATGCTGCCACGCGTGAAGTATCCTACTGGTACGGTACAGGTCACGCTGTCGGGCGACGGCATCCCGGCCTACGAAATCAAGGAGAACGTGGCATGGGACAATATTCCCTATACTGCTGAGATGGCTGAGATTGCGAAGAACTGTCGTGCCGTTTGCTTCGGCTCGCTGGCCCAGCGCAACGTTGTGTCGTGGGCTACCATCCGCCAGTTCCTGGACGACACGCCCAAGGACTGCCTGAAGATTTTCGACATTAACCTCCGTCAGCAGTTTTATTCGAAGGATGTCATCGAGGAGTCCTTCAAGCGTTGCAACATCCTCAAGATTAACGACGAGGAGCTGGTGGTACTGAAGCGCATGTATGGTTATGACGACCTCGACATGTGGGGCATCTGTGAGAAAATCTTAGCTGATTACCAGTTGAAGATGCTCGTGCTGACCTGTGGCACCAACGGCTCTTACGTCTTCGCACCAGGTCTGACCTCGTTCCAGGAGACGCCGAAGGTCACCGTAGCAGATACCGTCGGTGCCGGCGACTCGTTCACGGGTTCGTTCTGTGCCGCAATCCTGAACGGCAAGCCCATGGAGGAGGCCCACAAGCGCGCCGTACAGGTCAGTGCCTACGTCTGCACCCAGAACGGTGCCATGCCTGCCTATCCAGAAAAACTCCTTCAATAGGCCTGCTCGTGGACGCCTTTGACGGCACGGCCGCTGGGGTCATTCATGTTGCGGAAGGCGGCATCCCACTCCAGGGCGATGGCCGTGCTACAGGCTACGCTGGCCTCCTGGTTGACGCTGCGGGCAGCGGAATCGCTGGGGAAGTGCTCGGCGAAGATGCTGCGGTAGTAGTACTCTTCCTTGTTGAGCGGCGGATTGATGGGGAAGCGCTCGGCGGCGTGCGCCATCTGCTCGTCGGTGACAGCCTCGGCGGTAATCTGTTTCAGGGTGTCAATCCAGCTGTAGCCGACGCCGTCGCTGAACTGTTCCTTTTGGCGCCAGGCCACTTCGGCGGGCAGCATGTCGGCAAAGGCCTCGCGGACGATGCGCTTTTCCATCGTAGTGCCGGGACACATCTTGGCCTCGGGGTTGGTGCGCATGGCGACGTCGAGGAACTCCTTGTCGAGGAAGGGCACGCGGCCCTCGACGCCCCAGGCCGACAGGCTCTTGTTGGCGCGTAGGCAGTCGTAGAGATACAATTTTGAGAGTTTGCGCACGGTCTCCTCGTGGAAGTCCTTGGCCGACGGGGCCTTGTGGAAGTAGAGGTAGCCGCCGAATATCTCGTCGGCACCCTCGCCCGAGAGCACCATCTTGATGCCCATCGACTTGATGACGCGGGCCAGCAGGTACATCGGCGTGGAGGCGCGGAC
>CACXAG010000039.1 GCA_902765585.1 uncultured Prevotellaceae bacterium | reverse complement strand
ATAAATCCCAAACCAACATCATTTCGGCTTGGGATTTATTGTTTTTTCTGAATACTGTTTTTACTTTCTTCCTATTTCTGGGTCATATACATAGACAGCAATCAGAAAAATGGTTACCGATAAGGAAATAATAAGTGTAATGCGGCAGAATGCGGAAAAAGGATTCCGACTGCTGATGACAAGCTATAAGGAGCCTGTGTATTGGCACATCCGCCGACTGGTGGTGAGTCATGCCGATGCCCAGGATGCTGCACAGGAAACGTTCGTGCGTGTATTCCGTAACTTCCAGCAGTATAACGAGGCAAACAGCTTTAAAGCCTGGATATTCCGCATAGCTACTAACGAGGCACTACGGCTGTTGGGCAGACAAAAGGGCGATATGATGCTCTCGCTCGATGAGGTTACAGCCGATATGTTGGGAACGAAAATAGATGAATACTTCGACAGCAGTGACGCTATCACGATGAAGCTACAGCAGGCCATTCTCCATCTGCCCGCCAAGCAACAATTGGCCTTCAACCTGCGCTACTATGACGAACTGTCGTATGAGGAGATAGCCGAAGTGGCAGGTTCAACAGCGGCCAGCATGAAGGTGAGCTACAACATCGCCAAAGAGAAAATTATTGCATACATGAATTATAATGATTAAGGATATGGACAAGAAGTTTAATTTCGAACAGGTAGGCAAAAGGATGCCTTACAATGTGCCTGAGGGGTTCTTCAACCAGTTGGAACAGAACGTGATGGCTGAGGTCAAGGCAGATGACATTGTCACAGAAAAGCCGAGGGTCAAGGCTCGCGCCGTGAAGATGGCTATCCGTACCCTCCTTGCTGCTGCCGCTGCTGTTGCACTGTTCTTTGTCGTCACAAAGAATCTGCCAAGCGACACAACCACGACCGAAGATGGTTTCGCAAATGTGGAACTGGCCTACAACAACCTCAGCACCGTGGACCAGGAATACCTGATGGAAGTATATGAAGAAGACGTCTTTATGATAGAGAATGAAGAAATGGATTATTAACTTATCAACACAAAAAACAATGAAGAAAATTGTAAGAATCGCACTCTGCGCCATCATGATGGCCGTGTGCACCACCGCCGTACAGGCACAAGACAACAACCAGAGTAACAAACAGCGCATGAGCCGCGAGCAACTGGCCGAAAAGCAGGGCAAGTATATCGCCCACGAGCTGGCGTTTGACGAGCAGACCACACAGAAGTTCCTCGCCACCTGGCTTGATTACCAGAAAGAGGTATGGGCATTGGGGCCTCGACTGAAGAAGCACGACAAGGACTCGCAGACCGATGCTGAAGCCGAGCAGGCCATCAAACAGCGCATGGAGCGCAGTCAGAAGATTCTCGACCTGCGCGAGAAGTACTACAAGAAATACAGCGCGTTTCTGACCCAAAAGCAGATTGAGCGTGTCTATGAACTGGAGCACAAGGCCATGAAGCGACTCTCGAAGAAAGGGTATCGTGCACCACGTGGCAAGGGACAGCCTCATGGCAAACCGTTACGAAACAAGTAAGGCATGAAGAAAGTATTATTGTTAAGCATGATGGCGGGTATAGCACTCGCCTCATGCAGCGACAACGGCGATGAACCTGGGGACAGCAGCCGTGATGGAACGAAAGGCTACGCCAATGTTGGTTTTCGCGTTGTGAGGGTCTTTAGGTAAGAATTCCCTGTAAATATATGAAATAAATCCCAAAGCAGGTCGATTTTGCCTTGGGATTTGTCAGTAGTGATAATCCTTTGTCAAAGCAGGCAACTGTTTCATTACAGCAACTTGCCGATTATAATATCTGTACACCAGCTCAGGGAATGAATGCCCGTAGAATGTTTGATGCGCTCGTACAGAAAAGAGGTGTTGCGCTGAAACCTAAACTCGAAATCAACGAGATTCACACGCGAGGAGAGCATCGCAATTTTAGAGAAGGCAACGGCTGGTACATTGGCATTGCTGGGTGATGATAGCTACCCCTATGCCGTTCCCATCAGCTATGTGTATCACGACGGAAAGCTGTATTTCCACAGCGCATTGGCTGGCCATAAGGTGGATGCTATCCGCAAGTGTGATAAAGCATCTTTCTGCGTCATCGAGGATGAACAGGAGAAGTTGGAAACAGCCCGTATGCTTGGCAACCGCTATAACCCGAACGACGAGGAGAGCCTGCAAAAGGAAATAGAGAGCGGTTTCTCCCGTATGCTGATGATTCGCTTCGACATTGAGCACCTGACAGGCAAGGAGGCGATTGAGTTAGTAGGAATGCGTAATGCGAGGGGTTAATTCAATATTCGTAAAGTTTGATGTGAAGTACTTTCCACTCGCCGACACCGATGCGGGCGTGACGGCCTTGGTGGGTTTGGTCACCATTGTGGCGACGGAGGTACTGCATCGTACCATCATCAGCGATTGATACTTCATCAACGGAAAGGATACCGAGGCGCTTTCCGCTAAAATGTTTTTTTGCCTGTTGAATAGAGCCTCCGCTAGCTTCGGCGAAACCATCCTCGCCTAAATGTTTCTGCTCAGTTTGTTGTTTCTCAGTTGGAGTCTTGAAGTCAATGACTACACCGCTGCCTGCCAAGAGGTAGTCATATTTGCCAAGACGAATGAGCATTGCACCGCCCTCGGGCCATGTGGTGCCGTCAGTAGCACGGGGATCCCAAGGTAGGGTGAAGTAGTGGCGACAGGTCATGACCACACCATTATCATCTATGACGCGTTCGCGATCCTCCTGGTCGAAGAGAAGCCCCCAAGTTTTCAAAGGGTGTTTTACATTGAATACTTGTCGCAGAAGGGTATAGGCTTTTGTAACGGACTCCGTCTCTTTCTCGCTAGCTTGGTCGATGGCGAAGGGGGAGAAGCCGATAGCCTGATGCTCGCCGAAGGCATAGAGGGCGCGGACACCGCTATTCTCGCAGCAACGACTCTCAGGGATGAAAAGTCGATTTTTTACCGCGCCTCCGTCTTGTGGACGCAAAGGCATGGCATATTGTGCACACCACGACTTGAAGCCTGTGTCGTAGATGTCAGGGGCGAGCATGTCGATGCTGGGTGCGCCGTCGTGCCAGAAGTCGATGAGATGCGCCAACGGCCCTGCCGACGGATATTCGCCAGGACGGCGCCCACGACTGTTCATGGCAGCATTCACATAGAGGGGCATGTCATGCAACTCTCGAGCAGCTTTAGCCAGATGCTCCACGTAGCGGGCATAGCTTAGTGCCATAAACTTCTCGTCGGCATATTCGTCAGTGCCGTAGCGCTCCGCCCAACGTTCTTTTTTATATACTTTTTCAGCCAATGGCGAATGGTCGCGTGCCGACTCCAGCATTCCGATTTCGTTTTCTATCTGCATCATGATGACTACCTCGCGCTGTGGGTCTTTCTCTCGGATATGTCGCATGAGTGCCGAGAAGGCTTTCAGGTCGGCCTGCAGCACGTTGTCACTGAAACACGATGCTATCTCCATCTGCTTCCCCTCGGCGGTCATCGCCCGTGGGAAACGCTTCGTGTCCTTCTTGAACCACCCCGGCGCATAGCACGACATCGAGTTCTTCCAAACGCCAAACCAAAGGAACACCACGTGCAACTGCTCCCGTCGCGCCACATCGATGGTACGGTCGATGAGTGTGAAGTCGAATTTGCCCTCCACAGGCTCCATCAACTCCCAGTATGCTGGCACGAGCACCGTGTTCAGTCCCAACGCCCGCATCCGAGGCATCACCTCGTCGATATCCTCCACCGAAGTAGTAGCTGAGTTACTCAACTCACCACCAAGGATGGGACACGGCAACATCGACAACCTATCATCTGCAATGGCACTCTGCATCATGACCAGTGCAATAAGAGAAAGAATCAATCTTTTCATATATTGTAGTTTGCAATCTGCGGACAAATATACTAATAAAATCCCAAAGTTTGTTGATTTTGCCTTGGGATTTATGATTTATTGGGTATTACGCCCTTATCTTTTTCATCTTTACATGTGTCTTGCCCTGAATGTATCTGCATATTATCCTAAATAATCACAAATAATGGATTCACCTTATTAAAATATAGAAGATTATTACTAAATTTGCAACCGAAAAAGATGAAATAAACAATAAAAATAATCACACGATAATGAAAAAATTAGTTTTAAGTATGTTTCTGGCGTTGGTGTCAGCTGCAGCCTATTCGCAGGGAGTGATAGGAAAATGGATAACCGATGGTGGAAGCTCACAAGTGGAGATTTATCAGAGCGGTGATAAACTGAAGGGTAAGATAGTATGGCTGAGATCTGGTGATGGCAAGCTTGACGACAAGAACCCTGACGAGAAGCTGAGAAATCGTAAGCTGATGGGCATAGACATTCTGACGGGTCTCACCAAGAAAGGCGATAGGTATGAGGGTGGCAGGATTTACAACCCCAAGAATGGTAAGACGTACAAGTGTTCTATGTGGATGGATGGCGACAAGCTGAAGGTTCGAGGCTACATAGGCGTGTTCTATGAGACTCAAACCTGGATCAGGAAATAGGATGCGAGAATCGGCCTTACCAAACTAAAACAAATAATAACAACAATGAAACAAACTACGATGAAACAAACCTGTGCCCTGCTCCTGCTGATGATGGGAGCAGTGGCAGGGGCCGAGAACTACCCCTATCGTTCGGACTACTGCTGGTATACTGTGCCCGACCATGCCGACTGGCTCTATAAGACAGGCGAAAGGGCTCGGGTAGAGGTCATGTTCTGTCTCTATGGTATGCCTCAGGACGTGGAGGTGACCTACGAGATAGGACCCGACATGATGGATGCCACCAGCAACGGCAAGGTGAAGCTGAAGAACGGCAAGGCCACTATCGACATGGGGACGATGAAGAGGCCTGGATTCCTGGACCTGCGTCTCAGCGTCGACGGCAAATACCAGCACCATGTGAAGGTAGGCTTCTCGCCCGAACAGCTGAAACCCTACACCAAAGACCCCAAGGACTTTGATGATTTCTGGAAGGCGAACCTGCAAGAGGCCCGCAAGACGCCATTGCATGTCGACAGCAAGAAGGTGGACGCCTACTGTACTGATGAGACGGATATGTATCTGTTAAAAATCCGGACAGACAAGCGCCACAGCATCTATGCCTACCTGTCGAAGCCCAAGCAGGCAGGGAAGTACCCCGTGGTGCTCTGTCCCCCAGGGGCAGGTATCAAGACCATCAAGGAACCCATGCGCAACCTCTATTATGCCAAGAACGGCTTTATCCGTTTGGAGATGGAGATTCACGGGCTGAACCCCGAGATGACTGCCGAGCAGTTCAAGGAGATTACCACCGCCTTCGACTATGAGAACGGCTATCTGGTGAATGGTCTCGACGACAAGGACAACTACTACATGAAGCATGTCTATGTGGCCTGTGTAAGGGCTATCGACTACCTCTGCAGTCTGCCCGACTGGGACGGCAAGAACGTCTTCGTGCAGGGCGGCAGTCAGGGCGGTGCCCTGTCGCTCGTCACCGCTGGTCTCGACCCTCGCGTGACGGCTTGCGTCGCCAACCATCCCGCCCTCAGCGACATGGCGGGCTATCTGGACAACCGCGCTGGAGGCTATCCCCACTTCAACCGCCTCAAAAACATGCTCACCTCTGAGAAGGTGACCACCATGGCCTACTACGACGTCGTCAATTTCGCCCGTCGCATCAACTGTCCCGTCTACCTGACGTGGGGCTACAACGACAATGTCTGTCCCCCCACCACGAGCTATATCGTGTGGAACCTCATCACGGCACCCAAAGAGTGCCTGATAACGCCCGTCAACGAGCACTGGACGTCGGAGAATACCAATTACGGTCAGATGGAGTGGCTCAAGAAGATGAAAAATGAAAGATGAAAGATGAAAAATGAAAGATGAAAGATGAAAGATGAAATAATGAAAAGGTTCCTTTGTCTTGTCTCTGTCCTGTGTGGACTGACAGCCATACAGGCCCGTCAGCGTCAGAATTTCGATGCTGGCTGGCTGTTTATGTTAGGCGACTCTGCCCAGATGTCGCAGGTAGATTACAACGACAGTCATTGGCGCCATCTCGACCTGCCCCACGATTGGGCCATCGAAGGCGACTTCTATGTGGGCAATCCCAGTGGAGCGGGTGGGGGAGCCCTGCCTGGCGGCATCGGCTGGTATCGCAAGCACTTTAAAATTGAACCCTCAACTTTTAAATTCTTCCTCGAGTTCGACGGTGTCTATATGAACTCCACTGTCTATGTCAACGGTCAGGAGGTGGGCTTCCGTCCCTACGGCTACAGTTCCTTCGAGTACGACATCACACCCTACGTCCGTCAGGGCGACAACGTGGTGGCTGTGCGTGTGGACAACAGCGACCAGCCCAACAGCCGCTGGTACTCGGGCTGCGGCATTTATCGGCACGTATGGCTCACACAGACCAATCCCATCCATATAAAGCATTGGGGCGTCTATGTCAACAACGGCAGGGTGGAGGTGGACTACGAGAATCCCACCCGGCAGAAGGTCACCGTCGTCAACACCCTCATCGACCGTCAGGGCAAGGTCGTTGCCAAGGCAAAAGGCAACCACTCACCGCTTACCTCTCTCCACTCACCTCTCAGAAAATGGAGCTGCGAAGACCCCTATACCTACAAGGTTCGCACCCAGCTGGTCGTGGATGGAAAAGTGGTGGATGAGGTAGAGACCACGACGGGCTTCCGCGACTTTAAGTTTGATGCCCAGACGGGTTTCTGGCTAAACGGCAAGAACATGAAGCTGAATGGCGTCTGCGAGCACCACGACTTCGGCTGCCTGGGTGCTGCCCTCAACGAGGATGCCTTGCATCGCAAGCTCACCAAACTGAAGGCCATGGGCGTCAACGCCATCCGCTCGTCGCACAATCCCCCTGCTCCGGAGCTGCTGAACATGTGCGACACGATGGGGCTCATCGTCATGGACGAGAGTTTCGACATGTGGCGGCGTAAAAAGACGCAGAACGACTACGCCCGTTTCTTCGACCAGTGGCACGAGCGCGACTTGACCGACCTGGTGCTGCGCGACCGCAACCACCCCTGCATCCTGATGTGGTCCATAGGCAACGAGGTGCTGGAACAGTGGTCCTCGGCTGAGGCTGACACATTGACGTTGGAACAGGCGAACCTGATTCTGAACGCGGGTCACGATGCCTCAACGCTGGCCAAGGACGGTGAGTTGTCCGTGCAGAGTCTGTTGACGCAGCATCTGGCAGACATCGTGAAGCGCTACGACACTTCGCGACCCATCACGGCAGGCTGCAACGAACCCTCGCCCAACAACCACCTCTTCAAGAGTGGTGCCATCGACCTGATAGGCTTTAACTATCACCACCAGTGGGTGAAGGATGTGCCCCAGAACTTCCCCAGCAAGCCCTTCATCCTCACCGAGAGCGTCTCGGCACTACAGACTCGCGGCTACTACATGATGCCCTCGGATAGCATCTACAAGGCTCCCAAGGAGTGGTGGCTGCCCTATACCGATCCGACGTTTATGTGCTCAGCCTATGACAATATGCACGCCTCGTGGTCGAGCACTCACGAACAGACGTGGGACGTGGTGAAGCACACGCCTTATGTTGGTGGACAGTTTATCTGGACAGGCTTCGACTACATAGGCGAACCCACGCCCTATGGTTTCCCTGCCCGCAGCAGCTACTTCGGCATCATCGACCTGGCTGGCTTCCCCAAGGACAGCTACTATATGTACCAGAGCGAGTGGACGCAGAAGCCCGTGCTGCACCTGTTTCCGCACTGGAACTGGGTGCCCGGCGACTATATCGACCTGTGGTGCTACTACAACAATGCCGACGAGGTGGAGCTCTTCATCAACGGCCAGTCGCAAGGCGTCAGACGGAAGGATGAGCACACCTATCATGTGTCATGGCGCGTCACCTTCGACCCTGGCGAGGTGAAGGCCGTGTCGAGAAAGAACGGACAGGTGGTCTGTGAGCAGACCATCCGCACGGCAGGTGCTCCCGATGCCATCCGTCTGTCTGTGGACTATCAGGGCAAGGACGCCACCTTCGTCATGGCTGAGGTCATAGACAAGGACGGCAATCTCTGTCCCTGGGCCGATGACCTCATCTACTTCATCTACGAGGGCGAGGGCAAGGTGTTGGGTACGGACAATGGTTGCCAGACCTCGATGGAGCGCTTCACGTCTCCCCACCGCCATGCCTTCCACGGCAAGTGTCTGGTGGTGGCAACGGGCAAGGGCTCTATCACCGCAAAGTCCGCTACGCTCAAGCCAACATGGATAGAACTAAAATAACCCCACAAAAACAAAAAGTCTATGAAGAAACAAGTCAACATCTACGAAGAGGCGGGCAGATGCCTGCTGTGTCAGGATGCACCCTGTACCATAGCCTGTCACCTCTGCCGCCAGGTCTGTCCTGCTGGCGCCATCCACCTCAGCAAGCGCGTCAACAAAAAATAACACCAAGACGATCAGAGAAACAGGTTCTTGACGGTTAATTCTGTCTCCCTGCTTCTTTGATTTGCTGCAGGTCGGGGAGTCTGACGACGTTCTTGATGTCGTCCTCGCTGACGAGCATGTGGACATGACCGAAGGCCCCCACGGAGACGGGGATGAACATGTCCTGATAGATGAGTACACCGGTGGTGTAGAATGTGTGGTCGTAGAACAGCAGATTCTTCTTCAGGTAGCCGTCAACGATGTCGAGAGCACCCATGGTGACCATGGGACCAAATAGGGCAGCCCACGGATTGGAGTTGACTTGGTGGTCTATCACTTTCAGGGCTGTGCGTTTTACGAGGTCGTAATGGGCCTTATAGTCTGGTTTCGTCATGACCGCAGCGGCCATGACAAGTGCCACGACGATGACAAGAGACAGGAGAATTTTTTTAATCATAGTAAATTGTTATGCTAATCGATGAGACGGTCATAAGCTTTCTGGATGGCGTATGAGAGAATAATCATGATGGGGTATGTCAAGAGCATATATGTCCATTTGATGTCGGTATCAGATGGATTCCAGATGGACTCTGCCACCCAATAGAAAAACCGATGGAACAGATAGCAGGCCATGCTGGCATAGCTGACTAAACAGAAGAAACGATGTCCTCCCAATTTACTGATGCCTTCACAGACAAAGAAGATGACAAACACTCCGATGGCTCCAAGTGCCATCTGGCGGAAGGTGGTAAGTACTAAGGAATAGTTGATAGCAATAGCTACCAACGGAACAAAAGCTAAAACGGTAAACGTCTTAATGGCATTCCCGTATGAGGTGTTGAGTCTCCAGTCAAAACAGACGGCGGACACGACTCCAATGAAATAGAAGAACACATTGAAGACAAAACGGTCGTCAACGGAGGGAAGTAAAAAGCGGACAACCACAAGCAGGGCGAAAAGCAACAGACAGCCCAATGCTCGCCATTTCAACTCACGTCTTGCAACCAAGGGGGTTACCAAATAGCACCATAGGATGATGGGGATATAGTATATGGTCCTGGGCTTGGGGTCAACAAAAGGCGAAATACATAACAAGCCGTTCCGTGTGGCTTCTGAGCTGTTAAGGCCAATCATCCATAAAGCGATGGAGGATAGTATGAATAATGGGATGATTCTCAAGATGCGTTTCTTGTAAAACGTCCATACATCGGTATTACCCCGTTCCCCGAAACAGTATTTCTTGCCCAGTAGATAGCCTGAAACAAAGGTAAACAGTCCAAGACAGGCATGTGCCATGGCGATACATACTGGAAGATAACAGGTCATGCGTCCTTGGGGATAGATATATTCATAGAGATGAACATACGTAATGATGTAGGTCATGCATACAACCCGAACGACGTCAAATCTGTATTCTCTCATTTTTATGATTACTTCGTTAATTGTTACCTATTCTTCAGCCACTTGGATAGTTCGTCAAGCATCTGATTGTGATAGGGAAATGATAGTTGATACACCCAACCGTGCCCTCCAGTAGGATATACGTGGAGTGTGGCAGGACGACCTTTGACACGCATGCCGTCATAAAAACTGATGGCATTCTGGGGATTTACTTTCTGGTCATCACTTGACACTGCGATATAGACAGGAGGCGTATGGTCCGAAATATGAAGCTCATTGCTGTACTGATTCTCTAATGCTTCAGAGACATCTTCTCCCAACAATTGGTCATGCGTGCCCTGATGGGTCAGTTCCTTTTTCATGGAAATGACAGGGTAGAAAAGGATGCCGAAGTCGGGGCGGATGGAATCCCTGTCACTGACCATGAGCGTTGAGGCCAGATGCCCTCCTGCAGAAAAGCCCATGACGCCGACACGGTTCCTGCTATAGCCCCATTCCGTGGCATGTGCCCTCATCAGTTGGACAGCTTCAGCCCCATCTGTTATGGGTATCTGATGGTCGTGGTTAGGCATTCTGTATTCTAATAGGGCTACGGTAAATCCTTGACGATAAAAGAATGGAAACCACCAATAGCCCTCGTTCCATTTCTCCAGATATCGATAACCTCCACCGGGGCATAATATGACAGCACCACGGGAGAGATAGTTCTTGGGACCAGGCAGAATATGCAACATAGCACCATGGGGTAGCTGGACATGGACAATTGACTTCCCAACTACAACCACACCCGTAATGATGATAAGGATGAGAATAACGGCTGTATAGATTACTATTTTTTTCATCTTGCGATACATAGTTACATTAACCACCGATGGTCCATTTGAGATACTTGTATTTATTAAAGATGTATGACAACAGCAACGGAGGGAAGAAACCGATGGGGAATAGCACGAATGGGCCTATCATCCAATGCACTTCAAAAAAACGGTGTAATACCGGTGTCGTGAACACGATATCCATCATCATCTGATTAAAGATATAGAGTCCCATGCTGAGCCGCTCTATCTGCTGAATCGCCTTGTGGGTTCGGTCTGACAGGATGGTCTTACTCAGGATGATGAGCAATTCGATGCAGATGGTGTATGCTAAGAGGAGTCTGATTAATTGTAGTAAGGTGTAAGGCAATGGGATGGGATACCATACGAAGGCAAACAGGGCCATGATGGCAAAAGGCGTGATGATATAAGCCCAGTTAGGCAGCATCCAGCCTACTCGCAACTTGGCGCAGAGATATCCAATCATGAATGCGGGGAAATAATACAATACCTTGTTGATGCAGAGAAAATCGCCAGCATAAACATATTTGGAGAATATAAGTCCGAGTACATAACCGGTGACAATGAGGGATATGCCAACTTTACTCGTAAACCTGATTCGTTGGGAGTTTAGCAATTGAAGAAGAACCGTGAGCGTAAAAACACCAAACAGCATGAGCAGGAACCACAAATGCCCAATACCATAAAATAATTTTGACCATGTGTTCCAAGGCCATATGATGGCCATGGGTATGCCCCAGAATAAATAGGGTATCAACAAACGTCTTGCCTTGATGCGGATGACCTCCGAAGGGTGACGATACTTGTTTCTGTAGATATACAAATAGCCATACAGATAGCCTGAGATGAATACAAACATGTTCAGGTCTATCAGGTCAAGGAAGCAGGACAACTTGTTCCATACGGGTATGTTGATGGCATCTACCTTAACCCACCGGCCACTGTAAAAGCATAGGCTGTGGAAGGCAACAATCATGGTCATTGCCAGAACACGCATGATGGAGATCTCTTCAAATCTTTTACTTTGTTCCATGGGGGGCTCTTTTGTGATAGTCATTCATGATTTCTGATACCATGCAGGAGTCGAGTACACGATAACCCTGATAGTTAATATGGACATGGTCTTCCT
This sequence comes from uncultured Prevotellaceae bacterium, assembly GCA_902765585.1. Lineage (GTDB taxonomy): Bacteria > Bacteroidota > Bacteroidia > Bacteroidales > Bacteroidaceae > Prevotella. Next base: position 5,538 of record CACXAG010000039.1, on the reverse strand, counting down.
GATAAAAGTCTTCTGAATAGTGGTGCCCATGTGGAATCCAGCGGTCTGCAGGAATGAACAGCACACTGTCGCCAAGTCTGGTGTCCTTCAGCATTTTCCTCAGGCCTTTGCGGAAGGGGGTGATGTCATCCTCTACGACACCAGTGAAATGAGCGTAGAGGCGGTAAAGCAATCGTTGGCGCCTCCTGTGCGTATTTAACCACTCTCCCATCTCGAAATCGGGTATTTCCATCACGACGGGACGTATGTCGTTGGCGAGGAGTAGTCTGATAATCAGGCGGTAGTTGCCAGTGTAATAGGAGACAGGACGTTTTTTCCATGTGTCATTGATGCCTACCATGATGACACAGTAGTCGGGATGCTGTTCCAACAGGGGCTGGGTACAGACGGCCTGCATCCAGGCAGGTTCCTGGGTGTGGTCCCTAAACATGTAGTAATAGACCTCTTTGCTTTTGGCACCACCTGTTCCGTTGCTCATACATTTGATGGGCTTTTTCGTCCATTTAGCACCATATTGTTGGAATAAGGTGTCGCAGCCTAACGTCAAATGGAATGCTGCCCAGCTGTCACCAATAATAGCCACACGTAGCGTGTCATCGTTGGGACGTGGACCTACATGATAGTATGGCAACTCTTGGGCTACCATAAACTCTCTGTCGATAAACTGATAAGCATGGTAACTGGAATAACTAAGCACGGCAATAAGGACCAATGACCACCACAGCCATTTCTGCTTTCTAATCCTGACTAAGAGTCTATGTACCGTGTCGTGTTCCATTCCGCATGCAAAGATACATTGTTTTTTTGTAATAATATACATTTCCCTACTACTTTTTCGGGAAATCCCCCTTGCCGGTCAGAAATATTGTTCGTATCTTTGCACCGTCATCCTAAAAATAGTAAGCAGATGAAAAAGACATTAATCCTCGTAATAGGTAGCATGCTGTTGTTGAGCAGCTGTGGTACATACACCGGTCAGGGTGCCTATATAGGCGGCTCTTTCGGTTCGGTGCTGGGTTCTGCCATTGGCGGTATCAGCGGTGGTTGGCGTGGTGAACATGTAGGTAGACTCGTCGGTTTGGCTGGCGGTGCCGTGGTAGGTGCAGCCATTGGCTCTGCTGCCGACCAGAAGGCGCAGGAGCGTGTGGCACAGTATGAGCGTCAGCGGGATGAGCGTCGTCTTGACAACAACCGCCAGGAGGACTATCAGCTGGATGGCGGCTACGATGACCGCATCGATTTCGACGCTCCAGGTCCTCGCGAAACAACTTACAATCATAACGTTAGTGAGCCCATTGTGATTCGCAATGTCCATTTCGTCGATGACAACCATGACGGTGTGCTGCGTGCCGGTGAGGAGTGCAAGGTGATGTTCGAAATCATGAACCATTCCGATAAGGTGCTCTTTGACGTGCAGCCGAGGGTGTACGACGTGACGGGCAACAAGCATATCCGTATTTCACCAGACCTGCATGTGGAGAGCATCGCACCCAAGAGCGGTGTACGCTATACGGCAACCATCCTGGCTGGCAAGAAGCTGAAGGATGGCGAGGCCGTCATCCGTGTGGCTGTCAAACAGGGCAACAGGGAGATTGCTTCGCAGGTGAAGGAAATCGTCGTGCCAACGAGCCGGAAGTAAACTATTAATTATTCGATTCCATCTGGTCTTCCTTCATATCTTTCCAGAAGGGGTTCATGGCTGGTGAACCGTCGTTCGTCTCCATCTCCAGTTCAGGCAAATCGATTTCGTCGAACTTGGGACGGTAGGGTACGATGATGTCATCGATACGCACCACAGTGACCATGCCAACGCCTTTAGAAATAATGTCGAGTTCCTTGGCTGCCCGCCAGGAGAGGTCGATGATGCGCCCCCGAATGTATGGACCGCGGTCGGTAACACGGACGACAACGGAACGTCCGTTGGCAGGATTATACACTCTCAGTTTTGTGCCGAAGGGATAGCTGCGGTGGGCGCAGGTCAGGCTATCCGGATGCAGACGCTCGCCACTGGCCGTCCTTCGCCCTTGGAACCTCTTGGCGTAGTAGGATGCCTTACCGCTTTGAATGGCTTGCGCCCTGAGATTAGAGGTAAGTGGAAAGAGGTGAGAGGTGAGAGAATAGACCAGCGGCGAGAGCAAAGCGATAGCAATCACCATCACCCTCCATCTCAATCTTCTCTGGTTTCCCTGCCTCATGCGTAATCTCTTACCTCTTACCTCTCTCCACTCACCTCTTATTTTACACGATTCCTTGTGCCAACATGGCCTTGGCAACCTTCATGAAGCCAGCAACGTTAGCGCCCTTGACGTAGTTGACATAGCCGTCTGGCTGCTTGCCGTATTTGACGCACTGCTCGTGGATGCCAGACATAATCTGGTGCAGACGCTGGTCAACCTCCTCGGCTGTCCATGCCATGCGCATAGAATTCTGCGTCATCTCTAAGCCACTGGTAGCCACGCCACCAGCGTTGACAGCCTTGCCAGGAGCGAAGAGTTGTCCGGCAGCTACGAACTTGTCGACAGCCTCAGCGGTACAGCCCATATTCGACACCTCAGCGACGCACAGTGGCTTGTTGGCCAGAATCTTGTCGGCATCGTCGCCATTGAGCTCGTTCTGGGTGGCGCAGGGCAGGTAGATGTCAGCTTTCTGCTCCCACGGCTTCTTGCCGGCAAAGAACTGTGAGCCCGGGAACTCCTCTTCATAGGGCTGGCAGATGTCGTTGCCGGAGGCACGTAGTTCCAGCAGGTATTCAATCTTTTCGTCATCCAGACCGGCTGGGTCGTAGATGTAGCCGTCGGGGCCGCTGATGGTAATCACCTTGGCACCCAGTTCGGTGGCTTTCTTGGCGGCACCCCATGCCACGTTGCCGAAGCCAGAGAGGGCAACGGTCTTACCCTTGAGGTCCAGGCCGTGGGTATCCATCATGTGATGGACGAAGTAGAGGGCTCCGTAACCTGTAGCCTCCGGGCGCAGAATGCTGCCTCCCCATTCAATGCCCTTGCCGGTGAGGGTGGCACCATGGAACTGCGACGTCAGGCGCTTGTACTGTCCAAAGAGATAACCAATCTCTCGGGCTCCGACACCGATGTCACCAGCGGGAACATCCATGTCCGGACCGATAATCTTATACAACTCCGTCATGAACGACTGACAGAACTTCATCACCTCGTTGTCACTCTTGCCGCGGATGCTGAAGTCCGAACCGCCCTTGCCACCACCCATGGGCAGCGTGGTCAGCGCATTCTTGAAAGTCTGTTCAAAACCGAGGAATTTCAGGATGCTGAGGTTCACCGACGGGTGGAAGCGCAGACCGCCCTTATATGGACCGATGGCGCTGTTGAACTGTACGCGGTAACCGATGTTGACCTGTACCTCGCCCTTGTCGTCGACCCAGGGTACACGGAATGTCGTGATGCGCTCAGGTTCTACCAAACGCTCCACAATCTTGGCTTTCTCGAATTCCGGGTGCTGGTTATAAACTTCTTCGATGGAGGTTAGCACTTCTCTGACTGCCTGCAGATACTCTGCCTCGCCTGGATGCTTGTGCTCCAGACCTTGCATGATTTTCTCAACGTTCATAGTATTGACATTTTATAGTTAATGAGATATTGGTGTACGATAGTTTTTAAGTGATTAGACTTTCAGTTTGTCATATTTGACCACGCAAAAATAGGGAATTTCCTTGACATGACCAAGGAAATTCCCAATTATTTTTACAGAAAGGTTACAATTCGTTAATATTTACCTTTCCACTATTCACTTTTCACTTTTACTTTTTCACTATTCACTATTCACTTTTCCCTTTAAAGTAGGTGCAGCGTGCCCATGAGGTAAACCAGGGCGAAGCCTAACACCATGGCGATGATACCCATGAATGCACCCAGTTTGACCATGTCGTTCTGCTTGATGAAGCCCGTCGAGAAGGCCAGTGCATTCGGTGGGGTGGAGATGGGCAGTATCATAGCCGACGATGCTGCGATGGCTACACCGATGAGTACGGTAGGCGTGCCGCCTATGGGGTCGAGTTTGTCGCCCATGGCACCGCAGACAATAGCCAGGATAGGCATCAGCAGGGCTGCCGTTGCCGAGTTCGAGATGAAGTTCGACAGCAGGTAGCAGATGGCACCACCTATCAACAGGATGAGCATCGGTGAGAAATCACCGAAGGGAATGCTCTCCACGGCATTGGCAGCCAGTCCCGAGGCATTCAGACCGTAGCCTAAGGCAAAGCCGCCAGCCACCATCCAGATGACACTCCAGTTGATCTGTTCCAGGTCACGCTTGGTGATGACACCCGTCAAGGCAAATACCATGAAGGGAATCATGGCCACGGTGTAGGAGTTGATACCCGTCACGCGGTCAAGCAGCCAGAGGGCTACGGTGACGAAGAAGGTAACGATGACAATCCACGAGTGAGCCCCCTTCTGCATGCCGCCCTCAATGTTCAGTTCGATCAGGATCGTTGAGGTATTTCAGGGCGATGGTATTCGGTGGTGTACCGATGGGCGTGCCCATGCCGCCAAGGTTGGCTGCGATGGGGATACTCATGGCCAGTGCGATGCGTCCCTTGCCTTCAGGAGGCAGTTGACGGAATACCGGTGTCAGGAACGTCAGCATCATAGCAGCTGTTGCCGTGTTCGATACAAACATCGAAAAGAGTCCCGTGATGAGCAGGAATCCTAACAGCACCATCTCACTCTTGGTGCCGAACGGTTTGAGAAGCACTTTTGCCAACTGGGCATCCAGACCGGTCTTTGTGGCAGCAATGGCCAGCACGAAACCACCGATGAACAGCATGATGACAGGATCAGCGAAGGTCGCCATAACTCCCTTATACGATAACAACTTGCCTACCTCTTCTTCGTTTACCATGGGTAGTATGCCGCTGTCTGTGGTAAACAACAGCATCAGTACGATGCTGGCTACTGACGTCGCCCACGACGACACCACCTCCATGACCCACATCAGCGTAGCGAAGACAAAGATGGCAATGATACGCTGTTGGATGACTGTCAGATTCTGGATGCCGTACCATTCCGTGGGGGCGTTCCAGAGCAACAAGGTGACTATCAGGACGATGATGGCCTGAGAGGTTTTCTTAAAGGCTCCGCTGGGTTGGAAGCGGCGGCCCATACGCATTTGATGGTAAGCTTCTACAAGCTCATAACCTTTGTAAATGTGAAACATATTATTTGACTATTGATTGTACTATTTACAATTTCAGTGTTTTTTCGCGTGCAAAGGTACAAAATAGTTCATAGTTCATAGTTCATAGTTCATAATTATTTTGCAAAAAGATGTTAATTACTAAAACTATGAACTATGAACTATGAACTATGAACTCAAAAATTTTCCTTTTGCAATCTCGATATGACAAAACCCCCTCTTGCCCATACACGCGGAAAGCCGGGAATGCACATCCGCATCCCCGGCTCTCCATATCCGTTTCATCTGTGTTCGTATTCTCTCTCGCGCCCTATAAATTCGTGGAATTTGTGAAATTCGTTGTCGATAAAATCAGAGGTTCTGGATAACTCC
>CACXAG010000038.1 GCA_902765585.1 uncultured Prevotellaceae bacterium | reverse complement strand
TGGACTCCCCAGGATGCTGATGACCTGACGGAACCGACGCGTGAAAACATCTCGCTGGACGAACTGAAGCGGACGTGGATGGCGAAAGTCAGAGGTGAGAGGTCAGAGCTAAGAGGTGAGAGGTATGTTGTTGAACCGCTGTTTATTTCAGCGAAGAAAAAAGAGAATATCGACGAGTTGCGCGACGTCTTGTATAAGAAGGTGCGCGAGCTGCATGTGCAGAAATATCCGTATAACGATTTCCTCTACGAGATAGAGGAATGACTTCGTGATGACGACAGAAAAAAATTGAACCAAACACAATAAGAATTATGAGAACTTACAGACAACTGACAGAAGCAGAGATTCAGGTACTCGAAAACAACAGCTGTTGGGCTGAGGATTGGAGTAGGGTACAGGTGGCAGAAAACTTTTCACCATACGGTTTCCACCGCGTCATCTTCTATGGTGACATCCAATTAGGTGTCTTCGAGAAACGCGTGGAGGTCACCAAGGGATTCACCAAGCATGCCGGTATCAACGATGCTACGTTGCGCAACGTCACCGTGGGTGACAACTGCCTCATCGAGAAGGTGGGCAATTTCATCAACAACTATACCATCGGTGATGACTGCTACATCTCGAATATTTCGACCATGGAGACCACCGAGGGTGCTACCTTTGGTGAGGGACATCTCATCAGCGTGCTCAACGAGATGGGCGATGGCAACCTCGTGCTGTTCCGTGACCTGAACTCGCAGCTGGCAGCCTTTATGGTGAAATACTTCAACGACAGGCAGTTGAAGGACAGCCTCACGCGACTCATCAACGAGGAGATACGCTTCACGCAGCCTGAGCGTGGTACCATCGGTAACGGTGTCAAGATTATCAATTCCAAGGAGATTGCCAATACCGTGGTGCATGACGACTGCGAAATCAATGGTGCAGCCCGTCTGAGTGACTGTACCATCCTCAGTTCGAAGGACGACTCGGTATATATCGGTACGGGCGTCATCTGTGAGAACAGCATCATCTGCAACGGCTGTTCCATCTCCAACAGCGTGAAGATGCAGGACTGCTTCGTGGGCGAGGCCTGCCAGATTACCAATGGCTTCACGGCAGAGGCCAGCGTGTTCTTTGCCAACTCGTATATGGCTAATGGCGAGGCCTGTGCCGCCTTCTGCGGGCCGTTCTCTGCCAGCCACCACAAGAGCTCGCTGCTGATTGGCGGTGAGTTCTCGTTCTATAATGCCGGTTCAAATACCAACTTCTCCAACCACGCCTACAAGATGGGACCGCTGCACTACGGAACCCTGGAGCGTGGCACGAAGACGGCCAGCGGTGCCTACGTGCTGATGCCGGCCAAGATTGGTGCCTTCAGCGTCTGCTTCGGTAAGCTGATGAACCACCCCGACATGCGCTGTCTGCCCTTTGCCTACCTGATGGCGTATGGCGAAACCATGTATATCGTACCCGGTCGTAATATCACCACCGTGGGACTCTACCGCGACATCAAGAAGTGGCCTAATCGCGACAAGCGAGCAGAAAGCAGTCGTAAGAGCATCATCAACTTCGACTGGCTCAGCCCCTTCACCGTTGGCGAGATTGTTCAGGGTAAGAAGATTCTCGAGAACCTGCAGAAGGCAGGCGGTGCCAATGTGTCGTCGTATAATTTCCAGGAGTATATCATCAATGCCTCGTCGCTGAAGAAGGGCATCAAGTACTACGACATTGCGCTGCGCATCTATATGGGTGCCGTGCTGAAGCGTGCCGTCAAGGGCGGTTTCCTGGGCAAGCCTACATCTACCGTGGGTGAAGGACAGTGGAACGACCTCAGCGGACTGCTCTTACCAGCCAGCGAGGAACAGCGTCTGTTAGACGATATCAAGAACGGTACGCTGGAGACCATCGAGCAGGTGCTGGCACGTTTCTACGAAATCAACGACCGCTACCGCGAATACCAGTGGACGTGGACATACAAGCTGATTCTTGACTACTATCAGATTGATGAGTTGACGGAAGATGCCATGAAGCGTATCCGCGAGGACTATGTCCGTGCCCGTCGTGCCTGGATAGCCGAAATCCGCAAGGATGCCAAGAAAGAGTTTGACATGGGTGATGTGGAACAGTCGGTGTACGATGACTTCATCTCGAAATTAGACCACGAAATAGATTATGAAGACTAAGGCGGGCTTCGCCCTAAATAAAATAATAAATAAAAAATAAAACAGCGAATTATACGAATTGTTATGAAGGTCAAAGTTTTTCTGACTTTTTGTCTTGTGGTGCTCGGAATGAGCGCACAGGCGAAGGATTACAAGTATGAAACCGTTGAGGGGGATTTGACAAAAACAAGAATTTATACTCTCGACAACGGACTGAAGGTGTACCTCAGTGTTAATAACGAGCGGCCGCGCATTCAGACCTTTGTTGCTGTGCGCACGGGTTCGAAGAACGACCCTGCTGAGACGACGGGACTGGCTCACTACCTGGAACACTTGATGTTCAAGGGTACCAAGCAGTTTGGCTCCAGCAATCCTACTGCTGAGGCTCCGTTGCTCGACGACATCGAACAGCGCTATGAGGCCTACCGACTGCTTACCGACCCTGAGGCGCGCAAGGCTGCCTACCACGGTATCGACAGCGTGTCGCAGGTCGCTGCTCAGTATTTCATCCCCAACGAGTACGACAAACTGATGGCTGCCATTGGTGCCACGGGTACCAACGCCTTTACGTCGAACGACGTGACGTGCTATACCGAGGACATCCCCTCCAACGAGATTGAGAACTGGGCCAAGATCCAGGCCGACCGTTTTCAGCACATGGTCATCCGTGGTTTCCATACCGAACTGGAGGCTGTCTATGAGGAGTATAACATCTACCTGACCGACGATGGCGACAAGGTATGGAGTGCCCTGGGCAAGAAGTTGACGCCCACCCATCCTTACGGTACGCAAACCACCATCGGCACGCAGGAGCACCTGAAGAATCCCAGTATTACCAATATCAAGAACTACTTCAAGAAGTGGTATGTGCCCAACAATGTGGCCATCTGTATGGCTGGCGACTTCGACCCCGACAAGACCATTGCTATCATCGACCGCTACTTCGGACTGTGGAAACCCGCCTTAGGTGCTGACGGCAAACAGTTGGAGACCGTGCCCCAGCCCGTATTTCCCGTGCAGCGCGCTTTGACGGCACCTGCTGATACCTCGGTCATCGGTCAGCAGGCTGAACAGGTATGGATGGGGTGGTTGGCCAAAAAAGCCTCTGACCTGCAGTGCGATACGCTTGATGTCATTGGTGACATGCTGAGCAATGGCAAGGCAGGCATCTTCGACCTCAACCTCAACCAGGACATGAAGGTGCAGGTGGCACAGGCCGGCATCCAGACCATGCAGGACTATAGCCAGTTCCTGCTCATCGGCATGCCCAAGCCCGGACAGTCGCTCGAGGAGGTGCGCTCGCTGTTGCTGGGTGAGATAGAGAACCTGAAGAAGGGTAACTTCTCTGACGACCTGCTGCCTTCGGTCATCAACAACAGGAAGCTGAACTACCAGCGCTCGTTGGAGAACAACGGCTGGCGCGTCCGTCAGCACATGGGAGCCTTCATCGATGGCATCTCCTGGGACCAGCAGGTTCACCAGATAGACCGTATCTCGAAGATGACGAAGCAGCAGGTGATAGACTTTGCCAACCGCTTCTTTACCGACGGCTATGCCACCGTCTTCAAGCGCCAGGGTGTCGACTCGTTGCAGAAGAAGATAGACAAGCCTGCCATCACGCCCATTCCCACCAACCGCGACCAGGTGAGCCGCTTCGTGCAGGATATCCAGCAGTCGCAGGTGGAACCCATCCTGCCTGAGTTCGTTGATTTCAAGACGGCCCTCACCTTAGGTCAGGTGAACAAGTCCTTGCCCTTGGTTTACAAGCAGAATACCGACGACGATCTCTTCAACCTCGTCTTCCGCTATGAGTTTGGTCATGAGGACGACAACCGCTACGACGTGGCTGCCAACTACCTGGACTATGTAGGCACCAAGAACCTCTCTGCCACCGACATCAAGCAGCAGTTCTACAAGCTGGCCTGCAACTACAGCGTCAACGCCAACGCTGACAACCTCACCATCTCACTCTCGGGACTGAACGAGAACATGCCTGCCGCCCTGCGCCTGCTGGAGGACGTGCTCCATCATGCCAAGGCCGACAAGGCTTCCTACGACCAGTTTGTCGATTTGACGCTCAAGGGCCGCGACGATGCCAAGAAAGACCAGCGTACCTGTTTTGACTACCTCTTCCACTATGCGGTCTATGGACCTCATAACTTGCGTCGTGACGACATGACGGCCCAGCAGTTGCGCGAGGCCGATCCCCAGCAGCTCCTCAACCTGCTGGCAGACCTCAACAACCTGCAGCACACCGTATTATACTATGGTCCGATGAGTCAGGATGCCTTTACCGCCCTGTTGGCCAAGACGCATAAGACACCCAAGACGCTGAAGGCCGTGCCCGAGGGACAGCCCTTCACCCGCCAGCAGACACCGCAGAACGAGGTGTGGATAGCACCCTACGATGCCAAGAACATCTATCTGCGCATGTACCACAACGAGGGCCGTGAGCCGCAGTTAGACGAGAAGGCCACCATCAACCTGTTCAACGAGTACTTCGGTGGCGGCATGAACGGTATCGTCTTCCAGGAACTCCGCGAGGCCCGTGGTTTGGCCTACAATGCCTTTGCCAACTACGGTGGTGTGTCGAAGAAGGGCGAGCAGGAGATGTTCTTCACCCATATCATCTCGCAGAACGACAAGATGATGGACTGCATCCGACAGTTCCACCAGATTCTGGACACCATCCCGCAGTCGGAGGCAGCCTTCCGTATTGCCAAGGAGGGCGTGCTCAAGCAGATGGCCAGCGTGCGCTACCGCAAGTCGGGCGTCATCAACCTCTACCTGAACATGCAGCGCCTGGGTCTCGACTACGACCTGAACGAGAAGACCTACAACGCTTTGCAGCAGCTCACCCTGCAGGACATTGTCCGTTTCGAGCAGCAGCAGATAGCCCGCAAGCCCTACCGCTACATCCTCTTAGGCGACGAGAAGGAACTTGACATCCCCTCGCTCGAGAAGATTGCCCCCATCCGTCGCCTCACCCTTGAGGACGTCTTTGGCTATTAGAATGTTCACCTTATCATATAAAAGAGTCCCCCGGAAGACGACTTCCGGGGGACTTCTTATATTTGGATGGGAATGATTCAAGAATTACTTGCCGTTGTTCTCGGCATCGATAGCCTTGATCTTGTCGCGAACGAGCTGGACTTCGTCCTTCAGCTTCTGAACCTTGCGGTTCATCTCGTCGATGAGGCTGTTGCCCTTCTTTGACGAGGCATTCAGGAAACCGAGGTTGTTCTCGTAGGTCTGCACCTCTTGCTTCAGCTGCTCGTACTGGCGCATCAGACGGGCACGCTCGTTGTCGAGGGCGTTCTCCCCACGCTCGGCAACCTGCTTCAGGCTGTCCTTGAACTTGTTGAGACGACGCTTGGCAACGGTGATATTCAGGTCCTTATAAAGTTTGTCGAGCACGGCATGGTACTCTTCATAGAGCTTGTCCTTCTCCTTGAAGGGCACGTGACCGATGGACTGGTATTCCTCGACGAGCTTCTGTACCTTCTCCTGCAGGCCGTCACCGGCCTCTTCTGCGACAGCCTTCAGGCGGCTGATGACGTCACGCTTCTTCTCTAAGTTGTCGCGCTCCTCATTGCGGGTGCCTGTTCCAGCGGCATTGCGGGCCTCAAAGAACTTGTTGCAGGCGCCCAGAAACTCCTCCCACAGCTGGTCACCCAACTTCTTGGGTACCATGCCGATGGTCTTCCACTCTTTTTGCAGGTTGATGAGCTTGTCGCTGGTCGACTTCCACTCGGTGCTGTCCTGCAGGGCCTTGGCCTTCTCGATGAGGGCGCGCTTCTTCTCGGCATTCTCCTTGAAGGTGTCCTTCAGTCCACGGAAGTATTCTGCCTTGCGACCAAAGAAATCGTCGCAGGCGGCACGGAAGCGCTCGAAGATTTTGACGTTCATCTTCTGGGGAGCAAATCCGATGGTCTTCCACTCGGTCTGCAGGTCGATAATCTCCTTGGTATGGCGCTCCCAGTCGTTGCTGCCCTTGTTCTCCTCAGCGGCAATGGCCTCGGCCTTCTCGCAGAGGGCAGTCTTCTTCTCCAGGTTCTCCTCTTCCTTGGCACGCAGCGTCTCGAAGTGCTGCTGGTGACGCTTGTTGATGACGGTGGATGCCGCCTTGAAGCGCTGCCAGATCTCCTCACGCAGCTCCTTGCTGACGGGACCAATCTCACGGTACTCCTGATGCAGCTTCTGCAACTGGTGGAAGGCACTGATGACATCACTCTCCTCAGCCAGTTTCTCAGCAGCCTCGCAGAGCTTGGTCTTCAGTTCCAGGTTCTTTTTGAAGTCGTATTCGCGAGCCTCGCTGTTCAGCTTCAGCAGGTCGTAGAACTGCTCCACGTACAACTGGTAGTTGCGCCACAGCTCGTTGGCCTTCTCAGCAGGCACGTTCTTGATGTCCTTCCACTCGTCCTGCAGGGCCTTGAAGGCCTTGTACGACTTGTTAGCCTCTTCGGGAGAGGTAATCATGGCCTTGATTTTCTCGATGATGTCGAGCTTCTTCTGCAGGTTTTCCTGCTTCTCCTGCTCCTGTTCCTTGAACAGCTTCTGACGCTTTTCCTTGATAATACCCATCTCGGCCTTGAAGGCTTCTTCTTGCTCGTCAGGGGTTATCTGGTACTGTTCGGGGTCTCCACCACCGTCGATGTAAGCCTTTAGCTTGGCTTCGCGCTCGGCAATATGCAACTTGTAGAAAGTCGTCTTGAGATAGTCTATCTCCTCCTTCTGGGGCGCCTCTTCACCGTGAGCAATCTCACGCACGCGCTCCAGCACTTCTTTCTTGGTTTCGTACTGCTTACGCTCAACAGTCTCTTCGCTGGCAACGGCTTCTTCTGCTTCAGCGACGGGGGCTGGGTTTACCACTTCTTGTACTTCCTGCTGCTCCTCTACTACGGGAGTTGTCTCTTGAGAGTCCATCATCTAAAAATCTTTTAGTTCATGTTATAGGGTTAGTTTCTTCACTCGCGCATGCCGTCACTTCGGAGGCTATACGCACATATTGGGCTTCAAAATTACGCAATAATTCTGAAACCACCTAATTTTTTTGAAAAAAAGTGACTAAATTAGTCGTTTGTGGCGGAAAACCAGCAGGGAAATGACTGAAATGAGCACCGAAATGATGATGGCAACGATGAATCCGACAGGACTGTTCTCCATGCCGTTGATGAGGTTCATGCCGAAGAACGAGGCCACCAGCGTGGGTAACATGAGGATGATGGTCACCGACGTCAGCGTACGCATGATGGTGTTCATGTTGTTGTTGATGATGCTCTGGTAGGTGTCCATGGTCGACTCCAGAATGTTGGAGTAGATGAGCGTGGTCTCACGGGCCTGTGTCATCTCGATGTTGACATCCTCGATGAGGTCGGCATCCAATTCGTCAATCTGCAACTTGAACTTCAGTTTCTGCAACAGGTTCTCGTTGCCACGGATGGAGGTCGTGAAGTACGTCAGCGAGTCCTGCAGACGTGACAGTCCTATCAGGCTCTCGTTGTTCACCTCGCGGTCCAGGTTGCGCTTGGCCTTGTCGACGAGCATCGATATCTGCTTCAGGCGCTTCAGGTACCAGACGGCAGAGCTATAGAACAGACGGAATATCATGTCGACATAGTCGGTAAAACCTGCGCCACGCTTCTGCTGGTACGACACGAAGTCAATCATCATATTGGTCTCGTAGTAGCATACGGTGATGGTGACGTCGCGCTTGTGGATGATACCGAGGGGGACGGTGGTATAGGGCGTGCGCGAGCGCACCTCCTTGACGTAGGGTATACGCAGGATGATGAGCATCCAGCCATCGTCGTATTCATAGCGGGCACGCTCGTCGGTATCGCTGATGTCGGAGAGGAAATAGTCGGGAATCTGGTACTGCTCCTCCAGCAGCTGCTGGTCTTCTTCTGTCGGACACGTCACCTGTATCCAGCAGTTGGGCTGCCATTCCTGCAGTTGGCTGAGCCCACCTTGGGTGTTCCAATAGGTCTTCATTGTTGCTAATCCTTCAATTAATTGACAATTGATCATTTTAGCGGCAAGAGGATTAGCGGTCTTGCCTGCCATCCTCCGGCCTAACGCTTGTTACTATTCGCCGGGTAATCGTCCATAATTTTATTAAAATTTTGATTAAATCGCTGCAAAGATACAAAAAATATTTTATTAAGGAAAGAAATTAGAAAGAATTGTTTATTTTATTGGAAACGAATATGAATAATGTGAATAATTTATCCCACGAATTTGAATAATAATTATAATTATTCGTGAACAGAATTATTCATATTATTCATATTCGTTTCTTAAAAACATTTACTTCTCAGGGACGTCCTCGAGGGTCTTTTTCAGCAACTGCCAGAAGGGCTCGACGGTCTCGATGAGGGCACGCTCCGTGGTGGTGTGCGGTGACTTCATCGTAGGTCCGAGGCTGACGACGTCCAACCAGGGATACTTGCCCAGGATGACGGAGCACTCCAGACCAGCGTGGTCTACCTGGATGATGCCGTCCTTGCCAAACAGCTCCTTGTACTCTTTTAATAAGAGGTGCAGGATTTCTGAGTCGGGGTTGGGATCCCAGCCGCCATACGAGCCTGCGGTCTCTACCTTCATGCCAGCCATCGAGAAGCAGCTCTCCAGCATGGTCACGACGTAGTCCTTCATGTCCTCGCGACTGGAGCGAGCCAGAATCTTGATGCTGGCCTTGCCCTCACCGATGTTGATGATGGCGAGGTTCGATGAGGTCTCTACCACGCTGGGATAGGCGGGGATGAAGCGGATGACACCATCATGACAGGCGAAGATGGCATCTACCAGATTGTCCTGAATCTCTACAGGTACCTCCTTGGCGGGGGTAGCCACCTCTTCTACGAGCACTTCGATGCCCTGTGGCTCTATCAGCTTGAACTCGTCGTTGAAGGTCTCCTGCCAGTCAGCGGCTATCTCCTTCAGCGCAGCGATGTTCTCCTTGGGCAGCGTCAGCACGGCCTCGGCCTTGAAGGGAATGGCATTGCGCATGTTGCCACCGTTCCAGCTGGCCAGACGGGCCTCTGTCTCTGCGATGGCCTCGCGGACGACCTGTACCAGCAACTTGTTGGCATTGCCGCGACCCTCGTTGATTTCCAGACCGCTGTGTCCACCACGCAGATTCTTGACTGTCACCTTGACGGCAGCATCCTCAGCGTCGGTGTCCACCTCCTGATAGTCCAGTGTAGCGGTAACGTCGATGCCACCGGCACTTCCGATGACAAACTTACCCCAGTGCTCGGAGTCCAGGTTCATCAGGATGTCCCCCTGCAATTCGCCCTCGGGCAGTTCGTTGGCACCAAACATACCCGTCTCCTCGTCGCGCGTAATCAGTGCGTCGATGGGACCGTGCTTCAGTGTCTTGTCTTCCATGATAGCCATGATGGCAGCAACGCCTAAGCCATTGTCTGCTCCTAATGTCGTACCCTTGGCCTTCACCCACTCACCGTCTATCCATGGCTCTATGGGGTCGGTCTCGAAGTTATGTGTCGACTCAGGTGTCTTCTGCGGCACCATGTCCATGTGGGCCTGCAGGATGATACCCTTCTTGTTCTCCATGCCCGGTGTAGCAGGTTTGCGGAAAAGGATATTGCCTGCGGGGTCTTTCACGGCATATACGCCAGCCTGCTGACCGAAGTCGAGCAGGAACTGCTGGATTTTCTCTAAGTGTCCACTGGGACGTGGCACCTGTGTCAGTGCGTAGAAATTACGCCAAATACATTCTGGTTTCAGATTCTTGATTTCACTCATGTTATTGATAGTTTTAAGGGTTATACGTTATATTTTTTTTCGTGAAGTTCAGTGCCAGCCAGGCGTAGATGCCTAAGAAGATGACGAGCATGGTCTGGACGGTATGGACGATGAGGACGAAGTAGAGGGCGTGCACGTCCTGTACACCATAGAGGATGAGCATGGTCTTCACGGCAAAGTGCCAGGGACCGGCACCGTTGGGGGTGGGCACGATGACGGCAATGGAACCGACGATGAACGTCACCAAGGCACAGCCCAGACCCAGGTCGGCAGTGAAGTCGAAGCAGAAGAAGGTGAGATAGTAGTGCAGGAAGTAGCTCAGCCAGATGCCGAGGGTGAAGAAGGTGAAGAGGGGGATGTTCTTGACGTCCTTCAGCGAGACGACACCCTGCCAGATGCCGCTGAGTGTTGCGCGTACCTTATTATATATGGAGAGCTTGCGCAACAGGAAGTGCAGCAGGATGAGGATGGCCACCGCGCAGATGGCTACCACCAAGTAGCCCGCCCACGAGAAACTATACAGGATGCTGTGCAGGTTGGTGCCCGTCTTGCGGAAGAACATACCGAAGGTGCTCATCTCCAACAGCAGGACGATGGCTGTGATGCCCATCACCAGCAGGGAGTCGATGGCGCGCTCTGTCACCACCGTACCCAGTGCCTTGGGAAACGACACACCGTCATAGCGGTTCAGGACGCCGCAGCGCGTAAATTCGCCCACGCGGGGTATCACCAGCGATGCCGCATAGCTCAGGAAGATGCTGTGGATGCTGACCGATGACCTCGGGAATTCGCCTACGGGCTCTAACGTCTGGCGCCAGCGCCAACCCCGGAACATCTGTGCCAGGATGCCAAAGGGAAACGACAGCAGCATCCACGTCCAGTCCATCTCGTCGGTCATCACGTAGCGTATCTGCTGCCAGTTCTCACCGCGATACATCCAGTAGAGTATCGCAGCTCCCAATACCAGCGGCAGCAGTATCTTGAGTATGATGCTTCGTATCTTCATTTTCCATTGCAAATTCCTTGCAAAGGTACGAATAAGCGAGCGAAATGCAAAAGAAAAATACAGGAAGTTTGGCACTTTCATCTTTTTTATGTATTTTTGCACACATGAAACAAGTAAGACCGAAGAAGAACCTGGGGCAGCACTTCCTGACTGACCTCACGATAGCCAAACGCATAGCCGACACGGTAGACGAGCCATACAGCGATATTCCCGTTCTGGAGGTGGGCCCCGGCATGGGTGTGATGACGCAGTATCTGGTGCAGAAGAACCGGCCGTTTAAAGTCGTGGAGATAGATCGCGAATCGGTGGCCTATCTGAAAGGGACGCTGTTTAGTGGTGAGCGGTCAGGGGTGAACGGAGAGAACCCGATTATCGAAGGCGACTTCCTGCGTATGGATCTGAAGGAGGTCTTCGGGGGACAGCAGTTTGTGCTGACGGGCAACTACCCGTATGATATCTCGTCGCAGATCTTCTTCAAGATGCTCGACAACCGCGACCTCATTCCCTGTTGTACGGGTATGATTCAGCACGAGGTGGCGGTGCGCATGGCCTCACAGCCCGGCAACAAACAGTACGGCATCCTGTCGGTACTCATCCAGGCATGGTATGACGTGGAGTATCTCTTTACGGTAGAACCCTCGGTCTTCAATCCACCGCCCAAGGTGCAGAGTGCTGTCATCCGCATGACGCGCAACCAGGTGGAACGTCTGGGCTGCGACGAACAGTTGTTTAAGCTCGTGGTCAAGACTGTCTTCAACCAGCGTCGCAAGATGCTGCGCGTATCGCTGAAACAGTTGCTGACAGACCTGTCGCCCCTGGCTGACCACCCCTTCATGACGCTGCGACCAGAACAGTTGACGATAGCACAGTTTGTGGAACTGACGAATGAGGTGGAAAAAGTGCTGTGTTCGGGCACAAAATAGGTGTGTTCGCACACAAACAATTGATTTGAATCAAGAATAAGCCACTTTTTCATGAAAAACGATAGGGAAATGTTGCGGCATTTCCTTTTTCGTTGTACCTTTGCATCGTCTTCAAGAAACAAGTTTTAGATTTAAGGTTAAAGATTGGATTAGAATAAAGGTATTAGTAGTAATTAGGTAAAAAGAAATTCAGAAATTCGACAGTAGGATTTAGTAATTTGAGGTAAAAGAAAAAAAGATTGTCATAATGGATAACACCGACGTCGTGAGACGCACTCTTTTTCATAAGAATTAGGTTTTTAGTTATTGATAGATGAAGCTGCAGCCCAAGGGTGTGATACCCAAGGGCTGCAGCTCTTTATTGTTTATTGTTTATTGTCTTCATCCAGCCACCATGGAACAGGCGCGCCAGGAACATCAGACCACGGAAGGTCAGTTCGATGGCCATGGCTGTCCATACGCCCGGGAGGCCATAGGTGGTAGCCAGCAGGGCAGCCAGTGTCAGTCGCACGCCCCACATCGAGAGCAGACTCATGATAGCGGGGCGCAGCGTGTCACCAGCACCCACGAAGATGCCATTGCAGACGATGGCAGCGGCAAACATCGGTTCGGCAAAGGCTTCTATGCGCAGACACTCGGCACCGACGGTGATGATGTCATCGACGGGGGTCATCAGCGACATCAGTTCCGGGGCAAACAGCCACATCAGCGCACCCATCAGCGTCATCACGCCAATGCCTAAACCGGCAGACATGCGTGCAAACGACTGGGTGAGCGCTCGCTTACCCGCACCAAAGCTCTGTCCGACAAGTGTGGTAGCAGCCTCGGCAATGCCATAGCCCGGCATGTAGCACAGGCTCTCGACGGTGATACCTAATGAGTGGGCAGCGATGGCTACCGTTCCCAGAGGGGCCACGATGATGGTGCTGACAATCTGCGCCCCACCCATCAGCAGGTGTTGCAGGGCCATGGGGGCACCAATCTTGAAGGCATTGCCCACGATGTCGGCCTTGGGTTTGAACTTATCCCACGATAGCGGCAGTCGCTCGCCCCTCACCTCCTGCCGCTCGCCTTTCTTCAGGAATCCCAACATGTCGGAGCGGAAGAGCAGGAACCACAGCATCAGTCCGGCAGTGACGAGTTCAGCCAGACCTGTTCCCATGGCAGCACCCTTGACACCGAAGTCGAGGATATAGATGAAGAGGTAGTTGAAGACGACGTCCATCACGCACATGCCAATGTTCAACATGCTGGGAATCTTCATGTTGCCCGAACACTTGAGCATGGAGCCTGCCAGACCTTCCAACTGGAAGAAGATGCCGCAGAGACCGATGATGGCGAAGTATAGCGAGGCGTCCTGACACACCTCGTCAGCACCCCCTAACCAGTGGGGCAGGGGCCAAGCAATGGCCAGTCCGATGAGTGAGATGGTGGCGCTGAACAGCATACAGCATACCAGCGACTGTCGCAGGATGCGACGCGCACGCTTGATGTCATTGGCACCTATGGCGTGTGCTACCTGTACGGAGAATCCCATGTTGGCAGCCATGGCCAGTCCCCCTAACAGCCATCCCGTGGTTTCTACCAGTCCGATGGCTGCTGAGGCATTGGCTCCCAAGTGTCCCACCATCGAGGCATCGATGAAGAACATGACGGTAGCTGACAACTGTGCCAGAATAGACGGAATACTCAGGCTGACTATCAGCCTGAGTTTCTCGCCCTGTGTCATCTCGCGCCCCTCGCGGATGTAGGACAGAAGGTCTTTCTTTTCACTCTTCACTCTTCACTTTCAAGCAGCAGCACACGGCTGGCCCAGTCACTCTTCTTGCTCCATTCCGGTTCGTTGCGGTAGGGCACATCCAGACCATGCGACATCAGGTAGGCACCGCTGTACGTCTTGCCTTCGCAGTCGAGGGGCTTCTGGTCGATACGGTTCAGCTCGTGTACCTTATACATCCGCTTGGCATCCAGTCCCGCCATTTTTACTCGCGGCAGGTGCTCGTTCTGGAACGACTCCGTCTTCCACCAGTACCAGACGGCCTTGTCTTGCTGGTCGGTGACATACATCATCGATGCTAACCCCTTCTTGTCGTAGGGCGACACAAGACGGTAGATGTTGCCAAACTGCACGATGGGGCGTATCTGCTTGTACTCGGCAATGGCCTTGCGGCAGAGCTCCTTCTCGTCGTCGGTCATGTTCTTGGGCTGTATCTCCATGCCTAAGCGTCCGCTCATGGCCACGTCGATGCGGTATTTCAGGGCCGTGGTGCGGAACACGGTGTGGTTGGGTGTGGCAGAGATGTGCGAGGCCATCGCGATGGCGGGGAAGAAGTAGCTGGTGCCCCACTGCATGTAGATGCGCTGCAGGGCGTCGGTATTGTCGCTCACCCAGAACTCATCGAACCAAGGCAGCACGCCCCAGTTGGCACGACCACCACCCGAGGCACAGGCCTGGATGGTCAGGTCGGGATATTTGGCACGCACGCGCTGGCATACCTTCTCGAAGCCGCGGTGGTATTCGATGTAGAGGTGGCTCTGGTCGTTCATCGTCAGATACTGCGAACCGTGGTTCATGATGGGCATATTGGCATCCCACTTGATGTAGTCTATCTCCGGATACTTACTCATCAGGTTGTCAACGATGCTGAACACGAAGTCCTGCACCTTGGGATTACCTAAGTCGAGCACCACCTGCGTGCCACCACGCCCTAAGACGGCATCGCGCTTCGGGGCCTTGACAATCCAGTCGGGGTGTGCCTCGTAGAGTTCCGAGGTGGTGTTGGCCATCTCCGGCTCTATCCAGATGCCAAACTTCACACCATTCTTGCGGGCATCGCGCAGCAGACCCTCGATACCCTCGGGCAGCTTGTTCTTGTCTACTACCCAGTCGCCCAACGACGAGTTGTCGGTCTTGCGCGGATATTTGTCACCAAACCAGCCGTCGTCCATGACAAACAGTTCACCGCCCATCGAGGCGATGTCGTGCATCATCTGGTCCATGCCCTGCTGGTTGATGTCGAAGTAGACGCCCTCCCACGAGTTGAGCAGAATCTTACGCTCGCGGTCACCATGTGCCAGCTTGTACTTGCGTCCCCACTTATGGAAGTTGCGCGACACCCCGCTCAGTCCCTCGTTGGAGTACGACAGGGCAAGGGCTGGCGTCTGGAAGCTCTCACCCTTCTTCAGGTGATACTCCGAGTTGTCCTCGTTGATGCCGGCAAAGAAGTAGTGGTACTCTGTGTCGTCGGTGACCACCTTCAGGCGGTAGTTGCCGCTATAGCAGAGGGCAGCACCAATGACGGCACCGGCATTCTCCTGACCCTTACCATCTAACGAGAACATCACCTCGGCATGGTCGGTATGCGAGTTGCGCGTGCCGTCCTTGTTGACGATGACCTTCTGACCGGCTGTCAGCGGTTCTTCCACCAAGCGGCTCTCGTTGGCCCACGAACCATAGAAATGGCTCAGCCATACGTCACCGCGGCGGATGGGCAGCATGGCTGACGCAAAGGTGGTCAGCGTGACGGTCTGCTTCTCACCGTTGGTAATCTGGGTCCAGGCTTCGATGATGTCCTCCTGGACGTAGGCCTTATAGTGCAGTTCCACCGTGATGGGATAGACGGGGTCTTTCAGCGTGATGCAGGTGACGAAGTTACCCTCATCTACGACCTCACCCTGCTCGTAGGAGTCGCATACCAAGGCTGTCGACATGTTACCGTCAGCATGGCGCAGGGCCAGGGCAGCCTCGGCTGGCGTGTTCAGACCGTAGGCCGGATAGACCTCCATGCGCCCGTTGACGGGCTGCTGCAGGTGCTGCAACTCCTGGGCACTCAGCCGTTGTCCGAAATAGATGTACTGAGGCTGTCGCCCCTTGGTGACGTCCAGTACCAACGATGTGTTCTTGGTTTGTACGACCACTTGCTCTGCCCGTGCCGTGATGACTGCCAGACAGAGCGCCATTGCGATGAAAAGTCTTTGCTTCATAATATTCAATGAGGTTGTTAGTGTTGTTAGTGATTGCAAAAGTACATAAATTTGATGAACTCTGCAAGTTATTTGCAGAAATCTTTTGTTTTTCATTCGCTTATTCGTACCTTTTTGCTTCGCAAGAAAGTTCTCTCGCTCAGAAAAACTCAAATAATTATTTGGTTTTTCATTCGCTTATTCGTACCTTTGCAACCTCAAAAATCATAAATAAGGTGAATCAGGAAATAGAACGCAGGCGAACATTCGCCATTATATCGCACCCCGATGCCGGTAAGACGACGCTGACGGAGAAGTTTCTGCTCTTCGGTGGACAGATACAGGTGGCTGGTGCAGTGAAGAACAACAAGATTAAGAAGACGGCCACTTCCGACTGGATGGACATCGAGAAGCAGCGTGGTATCTCGGTCAGCACGTCGGTCATGGAGTTTGACTATACCCCCGAAGGCTCGGACATCGAGTATAAGGTGAACATCCTCGATACCCCGGGTCACCAGGACTTTGCCGAGGACACCTATCGCACGCTGACGGCTGTCGATTCAGCCATCATCGTCGTGGACGGTGCCAAGGGTGTGGAGACGCAGACGCGCAAGTTGATGAATGTCTGCCGCATGCGCAATACCCCCGTCATCATCTTCATCAACAAGATGGACCGTGAGGGTCGTGATCCCTTTGACCTCCTGGACGAACTGGAACAGGAACTGGAAATCAAGGTGCGCCCGCTGTC
>CACXAG010000037.1 GCA_902765585.1 uncultured Prevotellaceae bacterium | reverse complement strand
ACATGTCCTTTTTGGGGGCATAGATCTTATAGCGGTAGGCCACGTCGCGCCCTGTCACACGGAAGATGACATCCAGCGCTGGCTGGCCATTTTTCGTAAATTGGCAGACAGCCTCTGTAGCCTCGTACTTGACGTGGCTCTGCTTGATGGTCTTCAACTGGTACTCATCCTTGACAGTCGTTAGCTGACAGTCGCCCAGCTTCAAATCTTTGTCGAGACTGCCGAAATTCATCTGCACGCCTAAGGGGGATTGCTCGATGAATGTCACACCTCCTAATGTCACCTGATAGGCGGGATTGCCACCCTCGTCACTGACTGTTACCTGCATTTGTCCGTCCGGACTCTTAAACGTTTTCTCCGTTGCAAAGGCTGTCAGCATCATCATGGCCAGTGCCGCAACCGTCATCATTCTTCTCTTCATATTTGTACCTATTTTATAATGTTTAATCTTTCATTTTTAATTTTTAATCTTTAATCTTTAATGTATATTCTCCTCCGGGCTTGGTATTGATGTCGTATTCATAAATAGTCCGCAAAGGAATCATCTGCTGCTCTTTGAGTTCTGGCGACAGCAGGGACTTCTTGATAGTGGCTGGTGCCATCAGGTCATTGGGACAGGCACCAGTAGCCTTTTTCAATCCCTTGCCCTTCAAGGGCACGTAGGAACGTAGGCGCAGCGTGCCACCAATGGTTGAGCGGACGGTAGCCTGACTGATAGCGCCCCGTTTCCAGGCGATATCCACAATGAATCCTCCACGTGTGCGTATGCCTTTCACCTCACCGCTTTTCCAGTCGTCAGGCAGGGCAGGCAACAAGTGTACTGCTCCGTCGTGACTCTGCACCAGCATCTCGCAGACGCCTGCAGCACAACCGAAGTTGCCGTCAATCTGGAAGGGTGGGTGGGCATCAAACAGGTTGGGGTAGGTGCCGCCACTGGACGACCACTCAACGGAGTCGGGAATCATCGTCAGCATATTCTTGATGATGCGGAAGGCATGGTTGCCGTCCAGCATGCGTGCCCAGAAATTGATTTTCCAGCCCAGGCTCCATCCTGTCGCCCTGTCGCCACGCTGCTTCAAGGTGGTGGCTGCTGCTGAGAATAACTCAGGAGAAGAGTAGGGGGAAATCTGGTTGGAGGGATACAGACCATAGAGGTGTGAGATGTGGCGATGCTCGTCCTTGGGATCGTCGCCATCCCACAGCCACTCCTGCAGCTGTCCGTAGCGGCCTACCTGCATGGGAGGTAGCTGTGCAAGCGTCTGAAGGTAGACCGCCGTCTCCTCGTCGCTGATGTCCAGCACCTGGGCTGCCTTGACCACCTGGCTTAGGGCGTCGAAGACAATTTGGTTGTCCATCGTCGAGCCAGCTGTCACCGTTGTCTTCTTGCCCATCGGACCATGTTCGGGTGACACAGTAGGAGCCGTCACCAACCAGCCATATTCAGGATGCGGACGCAAATAGTCTATCAGAAAGTCAGCTGCGCCCTTCATGACGGGATAGTAGTCGCGCAGCAACTGCTTGTCGCCTGTAAACAGATATTGCTGCCAGATATGCGTCGTCAGCCAGGCTCCACCTGTTGGGAACATACCCCATGTCGTTCCGTCCACAGGGCCGGCTATGCGCCATAGGTCGGTATTATGATGTGCCAACCATCCGCGGCAGCCATACATGTCGTTGGCGGTCTTGGCACCTGTCTCGCTCAAGTCACGTATCATGGCAAGCAGTGGCTGCTGGGTCTCTACGAGATTGCCCACCATCGAGGGCCAGTAGTTCATCTCAGTATTAATATTAATGGTGTATTTCGAGTCCCATGCCGCATTCTTCTTGCCGTTCCACACGCCCTGTAGGTTGGCAGGTTGTCCGCCAGGCTGTGAGGACGAAATCAGCAGGTATCGTCCATACTGCATCATCAGCGAAACCATATCGAGGTCTGTGCCATCGAACTTAGCCAGACGCTGATCGGTAGGCAGACTGGCCAGAGGCGATGTGCCAGCCAGTGTCAGGCTTACGCGATTGTATTGTTCCTGATATTTCTTCAGGTGGTCTGCCAGCAACTGCTTGTAGCTCTTGTTCTTGATGCTTGCCAGCGTCTGGTTGTTCTTCTTCACAGGGTTGCCGCTGATGTCGTGGTAGTTCACGTAGTTGGTGGCGGCAGTGATATAGAGTGTTGCGTTGGTGGCATTGGTCACACGCAGCGTATTGACACCACGCTCCTGCTTGCCATCGGCTTCCAACAGCACGCGGCATTCGGCTTTCAGTCCAGCCTGGATGCCTTCCTGTTCTACACCGTCGACAACAGCCGCCAGTTCGTTGACAGTCCCATTGATTCCCTCGTGGGCGGACACCGTAAACACTTTTGACTCTAATTGACAGTCAAAACCGACACTGAATGACAGCGCCCCTTGCTTACTGGCACTCATCTGGACTACTATCACATTGTCCGCCTGTGAGGCAAAAACGGTACGCTCAAATTGTACGCCATTCACCTCGAAAGTCGTGGTATTCAGTGCGTTGGCAAGGTTTAACTCTCGACGGTAATTGGTTGACTTAGCCTGACCCTGATAGTCGAAGGAAAGCTTCAGACAGCCTAATGGCAGGAAGCGCATGCCGTGAGGACCGTGGAAGAAGTATTTGTCCAATATTTGGTGGGCTTCCTCCTCCCGTCCCATTAGCGTCAGGTCGCGCACCTCCTGCAGGTGCTGCTTGGCTTCAGGACTGTTGTTGTTGTGTGGCTGTCCGCTCCAGAACGTCTCTTCGTTCAGCCAGAGTTCTTCCACACTGGTTCCGCCAAATATCATGGCTCCCAGATGTGAATTGCCCACGGGCAATGCTTTCAGCCACTTGCTTGCGGGTTCGTCGTACCATAGCTTATGCTGTTGGGCTGTTACTGTCAGGGTTAATAGGCAGAATGCCCAAACGGTCAATAGTTTTTTCATTGTTTTAGTTTTAGGGGTTTACGATGGATGTTTATAGGGTGCTGTGTTTGCGCAGTTTCCTGACTGCCTTGTCACGGATTTGTCGGACTCGTTCCCGTTTGAAACCGAGTTCTTGTCCTATTTCCGCCATTGTCATCTTGTCAAAGCCTAATCCGTAGTAGCGGTTGACAACGGCCTGTTCGCGTTCGTTCAGGATGCCGACGGCACGTATCAGATCTTCCGAGAGTATGCCTTCGTCGGCCTTGCTGTCCGTCTTCGGAGCGTCCTTGTCTTCCAGCACGTTCAGGAGCGTGTAGTTGTTGTTGGAACCTATGGGCAGACTCTCGTCGGTGGACAGGACGGGAACCTCGCCAGTTGTCTTACGGATGGCCTCCTCGATGCTGCGCCGTATGTAAGGTGCCGCGAAGGTCACAAAGGGTTTTCCACGCTGTGCGTCATACTTCTCGGCAGCCTTCATCAGACCGATGCTGCCTTCGCTGATGAGGTCGTTGGTGGTCAGAATGTCACTCTTGTACTGTCTGGCCAAGGTCACGACATAGCCTATATTGCGGGTGACCAGGTCGTTCCTTTCTGTCATTTGTCTGCTGTCATTTCCCATGAGATTCTGTTTTTTCGTGACAAAAGTACGAAAAAAACCGAGAAAAACAAAAGAAAAGTACGGTTTAATGGCTGTAAAGTTTGTTAAAACTAATCAATCCATTTTTTGTATATGTTGTTTTTTTCGTACCTTTGCAGACTGAACACTATATTATATATAAGGTGTAATTCTCAGAATAGCAGATTTAAATAATAACTTAAATAGACAAGAAAAGATGAAAAAAATGATGATGCTTGCAGCCTCGGCTGCAATGTTGGTCGCTTGTGGTGGCGGCGGTGGCCGTCCTACTTTTGGCGATAACGAGTATCCTGTAGTCACCGTCGGCACGTCGAGTGCTGATATGCAAACTACTTATCCCGCTACCATCAAGGGTGTGCAGGATGTAGAGATTCGTCCCAAGGTGCAGGGCTTCCTGACACAGATTAACGTCAAGGAAGGCCAGACTGTCAGCGCAGGCCAGACGCTGTTTGTCATTGACAACGAGACCTATCAGGCCCAGGTGCGCCAGGCTCAGGCTACCGTCAATACTGCCCAGCAGCAGGTCAACACCGCTCAGCTGACGTATGAGAACTCGAAGCAGTTGCACCAGAACCGAGTCATTGGTGACTACGAGTTGCAGACAGCTAAGAATAGCTACGAGAGTGCTAAGGCTCAGCTGGCACAGGCTCAGGCTTCTCTGGCCTCTGCCCGTGAGATGTTGAGCTTCTGCTTTGTGAAGAGTCCTGCTGCCGGTGTGGTAGGCACGCTGCCTTTCAAGAAGGGTGCCTTGGTGAGCGGTTCTAACGTGCTGACTAACGTTGCCAATATCTCGCAGATGGATGTCTACTTCTCTGTAACTGAGAAGGAGGCCATGGTACTGTCGCAGAAGGGACTGGGTTCGCTGCCTGCTGTCAAGCTGCAGCTGGCCGACGGTTCTATCTATGGCCTCGAGGGTAAGGTGACACGTATGAGTGGTGTCATCGACCAGGCTACGGGTTCCGTTCAGCTCATCGCTACCTTCGCCAATCCTGAGAAGCAGCTGAAGAGCGGTGGTGTCGGCAATATCATCATTCCACGCCAGGCTACCGGAGCTATCATCATCCCCCAGTCGTGCGTCTCTGAGGTGCAGAACAAGAAGTTTGTCTACACCCTGGCAGAGGGCAACAAGGTAAAGTACACCGAAATCAAGGTTGACCCGCAGAACGACGGCAACACCTATATTGTGACCGATGGCTTGAAGACTGGTGACAAATATGTGACCAACGGTATCACCAAACTCAACGACGGTATGGAGATTGTGCCCATCACCCCTGAGCGCTATCAGCAGAAGATTGACGAGCAGGCTAAGGCTATGACCGCTGGCGACATCGTGGGAGCAATGAAGAAATAAGATGTAAGAAGTTAGAAGTAAGAGGTAAGAAATATGACTTTTACAACATTTATCAAACGCCCGGTGCTGTCGACGGTGATCTCCATCCTCATCGTCCTGCTGGGTTTCATCGGACTGGTATCACTGCCTATTGAGCAGTATCCCAACATCGCACCGCCAACGGTAGCGGTATGGACCAGTTATCCGGGAGCCGATGCCGAGACGGTGAAGAATTCGGTCATCACGCCATTGGAGGAGAGCATCAACGGTGTGGAAGGCATGGACTATATATCGTCAACGTCTGGTGCCGGTTCGGCACAGATCAGTGTGCTGTTCCGCCAGGGCATGAACCCCGATATGTGTGCCGTGAACGTACAGAACCGCGTGCAGCAGGCCCAGGCCTTGTTGCCTGCCGAGGTGACGCGCATTGGTGTGACTGTGCAGAAGCGTCAGACCTCTCAGGTGCTGATGTTTACGCTGACCTCTGATGGTCGCTATGACGACGAGTTCCTGACGAACTATAACAATATTAACATCATCCCAGCAATCAAGCGTATTCAGGGTGTAGGTGACGTACAGTCGCCTGGTATGAAGACCTATTCGATGCGTATTTGGCTGAAACCGGACGTGATGAAGCAGCACAACCTGGTGCCTTCAGACATCAGTGCCGCTCTGGCCGAACAGAACGTAGAGGCCGCTCCAGGACAGTTCGGTGAACTGTCGGATGTGGCCTACGAGTATTCCATGCGCTACACGGGTCGTCTGAAGACCGCTGAGGAGTTCGGTGACATCATCATCTCAAGTGATGAGAATGGTCAGACACTGAAGCTGAAGGACGTGGCGAAGATTGAACTGGGCGGTCAGCTGTACTCGGTATCGATGAAGAACAACAACCTGCCGTCAGTGCTGGGTATGGTTCAGCAGATTGCCGGTTCGAACGCCAACGAGATTGCCAAGCAGGTGAAGGCCGAGCTGGAAGAGCAGGCCAAGCTGTTCCCCCCGGGCATGACGTACAAGATCAATTACGACGTGACAGAGTTCCTGTATGCCAGTATTGAGGAGGTGGTCTTTACGCTTGTGTTCACCCTGATTCTGGTGTTCATCGTCATCTACGTGTTCCTGCAGGACTGGCGCTCGACGCTCATCCCGCTGATTGCCGTGCCGGTATCGCTCATTGGTACGTTCTTCTTCCTGAGCGTGTTTGGATTCTCCATCAACCTGCTGACGCTGTCCGCCTTGTTGCTGGCCATCGCCATTGTGGTGGATGATGCCATTGTGGTGGTCGAGGCCGTGCATGCCAAGCTGGACCAGGGATATAAGTCGACGCTGACAGCCAGTATCGATGCCATGAACGAAATATCGGGTGCTATCATCTCCATCACGCTGGTGATGGCGTCGGTGTTCGTTCCCGTGTCGTTCATCGGTGGCACGACGGGTTCGTTCTACCGTGAGTTCGGTGTGACGATGGCTGTGTCCATCTTCATCTCGGCTCTGAACGCCTTGACACTGTCGCCGGCCCTGTGTGCCATCTTCCTGAAACCCCACGACGAGGAGGGACACGCCAAGAAGATGTCCTTGATAGACCGTTTCCACACATCGTTCAACACCGCCTACGATAAGGTGCTGGGCAAGTATAAGAGTCGTGTGGAGAAGTTGGTGCGCAAGCCCATCCCCGTCCTCATCACCGTTGTCATTGGTATCGCCGTGCTGGTGGGTACTATGCTGACGACAAAGTCGGGACTGGTGCCTGACGAAGATACAGGTACTATCTTCTGTACCGTCTCGATGCCGCCAGCAACGTCGGTGGCACGTACCAAGCAGGTCATCAACCAAGTGGACAGCATCCTGGCTGCCGACCCCGCCATCCAGAGCCGTGAGCAGATTCAGGGTTATAACTTCATTGCAGGATCGGGTTCCGACCAGGCAACCTTCATCATCAAGCTGAAGCCGTTCTCTAAGCGCCAGCATGGTTTCTTCTGGAAGCTTAGCGGACTGTGGCAGGGCGACGGCATCTATCGTTTCTTCCTGGATCCTTCAGAGTCAACGGGTGTCATTGCCCAGATCTTCATCAAGACGGCACACATCAAGGACGCCCAGATTCTGGCCTTTGCACCGCCTATGATTCCCGGTTTCTCGGCTAACTCAGGTGTGTCGCTGGTGATGCAGGACCGTACGGGTGGTGACCTGGGCCGATTCTATGGTATCGTGAAGGACTTCTTGGCCGAACTGAACAAGCGTCCTGAGTTCCAGGCCGCGCAGACGTCATACAATCCCAACTATCCGCAGTATATGGTACATGTCGACGTGGCTAAGTGTAAGCAGTCAGGCATCTCGCCGTCGGTGGTGCTTGCCACGCTGCAGGGATACTATGGTGGACTGTATGCATCTAACTTCAATAGCTATGGTAAGCTCTATCGTGTGATGATTCAGGGTTCGCCCGAGACACGTATGACGCCGGAATCGCTGAACAGCATCTATGTCCGCACGCCGGGTGGTATGTCACCCGTGCAGGAGTTCTGCCGTCTGGAGCGTGTCTATGGTCCTGCCAACATCAACCGTTTCAACCTGTTTACCTCTATTAATGTGACAGGTACGGTGGCCAGCGGCTATTCTACCGGTGAAGCCATCAAGGCTGCTCAGGAGGTGGCTGCCGAGGTGCTGCCGCAAGGCTATACCTACGACTATCAGGGTCTGACACGTGAGGAGGCCAAGGCATCTAACTCGACGGCCCTCATCTTCTTACTCTGCTTCATCTTCATCTACCTCATCCTGTCGGCACAGTACGAGTCGTACATCCTGCCGCTGGCTGTGGTACTCTCCGTACCGTTTGGACTGGCAGGCTGCTTCCTCTTTACGATGATGTTCGGTCACGCCAACGACATCTACATGCAGATTTCACTCATCATGCTGATTGGTCTGTTGGCCAAGAACGCCATCCTGATAGTGCAGTTCGCCCTGGAGCGTCGCCAGACGGGAATGGCCATCTCGTGGTCTGCCATCCTGGGTGCTGCCGCCCGTCTGCGTCCTATTCTGATGACGTCGCTGGCTATGGTCATCGGTCTGCTGCCTATGATGTTCGCCTCTGGCGTAGGCAAGAACGGTAACCAGACGCTGGGTGCTGCCGCCGTGGGTGGTATGTTGATAGGTACGCTGTTGCAGGTACTTGTCGTGCCTGGCTTGTTTGTCATCTTCCAGACATTGCAGGAGCGTTTCAAGCCCATGCAGTTCGAGGGTGAGGAAGAGAATTCTGACGTGTCTACCGAGATAGCACAGTATATGCACCGTCCCGTAGATTATGAACTTGAGAAATAAGATTATGAAAAAGATATTATTGATTTCGTCCGCAGTGTTTATGCTGACAAGCTGCGGCCTATATAACAAGTACGAGCGTCCTGACGTAGAGACGAAAGGACTCATCCGCGACGCCGTAGTCGATACCGACACGCTGGCTGTGGCTCCGCAGGACACCGCCTCGTTCGGCAACCTGCCCTGGCGCGAGGTGTTCACCGACCCCCAGCTGCAGGCGCTCATCGAACAAGGTTTGGAGAAGAATGCCAACCTGCAGAATGCTGTCCTGACGGTGCAGATGTATGAGGCAATGCTGAAGGCTGCCAAGCTGGCTTTCCTGCCGGCTATCTCCATCGGTAGCACGCAGCCTACGGGAAGCATCGCCACCCTGCATACAGATCCGTCGGTGACGACCAAGAGCTATTCGATACCTGTCACAGCCTCGTGGACGCTGGACCTCTTTGGCAACATCCTGTCGCAGAAACGCTCTACGCAGATGAAGCTGCTGGGCTATAAGGACTACCAGATGGCTGTCCGTGCCCAGGTGGTCAGCGGCATTGCCAACAGCTACTTCACCTTGCTGATGCTCGACGAACAGTTGCGCATCGTCACGGAGATGGGCAAGATGGCCAAGGAGACATGGGAGATGATGCAGTTGCAGTATAAGCTCGGTCGCGTGCGCTCTGTCAGTGTGCAGAGTGCCGAGGCTTCCTATCTGTCCACCCAGACGCAGGCTAATGACTTCCGTCGCCAGATTCGTGCCACGGAGAATGCCCTCTGCCTGCTCATCGGACAGCAGGGACAGCAGGTTCCCCGTTCTACGCTGGCTGAGCAGTCGCTGCCCAGCGAGTTTGCCACGGGTGTCGGCGTCGCCTTGCTGAAGAACCGTCCCGATGTCCACAATGCCGAGATGAACCTTGCAGCCTGCTTCCATGACGTGCAGACGGCCCGCTCGCAGTTCTATCCGAATATCACGGTAGGTGCATCGGCTGCCTTCACCAATTCCTCTGGTTCCCTGAATCCCGGCAAGTGGCTTACCACGCTGTTCGGCTCGCTGACGCAGCCTATCTTCCAGCGCGGTGCCCTGATCGCCAACCTCAAGGTCAGCCAGCTGAAGTACGAACAGGCCTTCAACACCTGGCAGAACTCCATCCTACAGGCTGGAAACGAGGTTTCGAATGCCCTCGTCAACTACAACGGCTACGATGCCAACGGACAGATTGAGACCCAGCGCGTAAAATTGCTCGCCCAGACTGTCGAGGACACGAAGGCACTCTATAAGAGCCGGGGTAGCAGCTATCTGGAGGTGCTCACCGCTCAGCACCAGCTGCTCGCAGCCCAGCTGAACAAGGCTTCTGCCGAATTCAACAAGATGCAGTCCGTCGTATCGCTCTACACAGCCCTCGGCGGTGGCGGTAAATAATGGATAATTGATAATGGATAATTGACAATTATGGCAAGCGAAATTTCCCCAAGAGCCGAAATCAGCCCCAAGGCGAAAATCGGCAACAACTGTAAGATATTCCCCTTTGTCTATATCGAGGACGACGTGGAGATTGGCGACGGATGCATCATCTTCCCCTTCGTCAGTATATTAAATGGTACGCGCATGGGCAAGAATAATAAGGTGCACCAGGGCAGCGTCATCGGTGCCCTGCCGCAGGACTTCGAGTTCCGCGGCGAGAAATCGGAGTGCGTCCTGGGCGACAATAACATCATCCGCGAGAATGTCGTCATCAATCGTGCCACTCATCGTGGCTGCCAGACCGTACTTGGCAACGACAACGTCCTCATGGAGGGTGCCCACATCAGCCACGATACCAAGGTCGGCAACCGCTGTGTCTTTGGATACGGTACGAAGATTGCCGGCGACTGCTTCATCGAGGATGGCGTCATCTTCTCCTCCAGCGTCATCGAGAATGCCAAGACCCGTGTGGGCAGTGGCGCTATGATTCAGGCTGGTACTACGTTCTCCAAGGACGTGCCGCCCTACATCATCTGCACCAAGCACGTCGAGTATGGCGGTGTCAACATGCAGGTGGCTCGTGAGCATGGTGTCGACGAGAAGACGCTGAAGCACATCGCCAACGCCTACCGCCTCGTGTTCCATGGCAAGACGGCCCTCTTCGATGCCGTCAACCAGATTGAGGAACAGGTGCCCGACGGTCCCTTCATCCGCCACGTCATCGAGTTCCTTCGTAACACGCAGCTGGGCATTATCACCAAGATATAATCCCAGCGTATCGACAAAGAATCGGTCTTTACGATTGAAGATATTTAGTTGCTTAAAGTAAAACAAGTTGTTTTACCATCATTAAGATGGCTTTAACGAACGGTTAACCCGCCTTAAAGAAAGTAAAACAACTTGTTTTACTTTAGTGTAGGTAGTGTAAGATTGAAAACAACCTACACTCAATCTAAAATCCTGATAATAAAAAAGATAGATGCAAAAGTGTAAGATTCTTAAAAATGCAGCAAAAAAATGGAAGAGCGTGTCAAATAAAAACTATGCTATTTCGTAATAGTGCGAAGCCTTGGTTTCTCCGCTCCGTCGCAGATGCAATCTACCTCTGAGAATCAAAAAAATGCAGGAATATTTGGAAGTTAGAGATAAAAAACCTATCTTTGCACAATCTAATATAAAGTATGATGATGAAAGAAGAACAAATGATCATAGAAACAGAAGACTGTCAGTTTCCTGGACAAGATTTCGGACTGCCGCGTACGGTAGCAGAAGTCAAGGCAGAACTGATAGAAGCTGAACGGGAGGTGGATAACCCTTCAGCTTGGACTCCTTTGAGTGAGTTTATTTCTGACTTCAAGCAGAGTCATCAGTCATGGCTTCAGTAATTGTCCGTAATAAAGCTAAGAACAGACTTAAGTTGATATACTATTATCGCCCTCGTCGTCAAGAGGTTGTGATTTCTACGGTTTGGGATATGCGTATGAGCCCGGAACGTTTGGTAAAGGAGTTCTTGTGAACAAGTATTTGCTGAAATCCATTTGTTAGCATCTAAAGGAATATGTATTCAAACTACTAAAAGCTCCGTGCAGTGATATTGCCTGCACGGAGCTCTTAATAATTGTTGTTAGGGACTCTGAATGCCCTATCTGGTCACTTGGCGACTACTCTTCGTCCTCGTCGTCCCAGCCGAAGCCAAAGCGTCGTGATGACGGGTCCTTTGTACCACTGTCATCAACACCGCCGTAGCCAATCTCATCGTTACTACTCTTGATAGAACCACTCAGTAGTTGCATGCTGTCGAGTGTCACCTCACTCATGTAGGGACTGATATATTGCTTCTTCATTGTACTTACGCTTTACTTAATTACCACTTTACGACCTTCCTTCACATACACGCCCTTTGCCGTCGGCTTCTTATCTAACTTCCGACCATCCAGCGTGTACCATTGGTTATTGTTTGTTGTTTCACGTTTATTGTAGCCAATGCCTGTGGTTTCGTCGTCGAACGACATACTTATACGAGAGGTGTCGAATTCCATCTCCACACCCAGTACGGCATCCAATTCAAACCAACAACGGAAAGCCTTCACGTTTGTTTGGCCAGTCGAATACCAGAATTTGTTTTCACTAATAAACAAACCATTTTCGGGAATCTTCGTCTTTACGAATGTTCCTGTCAATTTACCTGGGGTGCCATTATCATCTTCTTCGTTTGCATCGTTCACAATGTCTGTCAGTTTCACACTTTGGGCTTCAAAACTCTCAATATTGCTGCTTGTCTTGATGAGGAACGGCTTGCCACCTGTCATGCCTCTAGTAGTCGTCATAGTATAGGGAGAAAGGTTGATAATGATACCAAGAGGAATAAAGTGTTCAGTGGCATCTCCGTAGTCTACCTCAAAACCAGTAAATTCGGCCAATTGTACGTCACTACCGAAAGCAGCCTCAGCCTTCGTCTTACTCAAGGTAAACGGCAAGATAATAGTGCTCCACTCATTGGCTTTAATAGTCCGCTTCATATACACATTCTTCGACACTCCTGCTGTGTAATCGGGAAGATAACTGTTCGATTCGTCGAACTTGATTGTACGATTCTCTAAAACTTTCACTTTGAAGGTGACATTGGCAGGCGTGTCACGGTCGTTCGTACCATAGCCTAAGAAAATGTTCTTCAGCGTTACGTCATATTCTCCCACCTCTACCTCGCTGTCTACTGCGAATTTGATAGCGACAAGATTTTCTACGTTACCCGATGGGATTGCATCAGCCGATGCAAATGGTATGGTTGCCAGACCCGTGGCGTCTACACTACCTATGGTAGCTGACACGCCCGTCCAAATGCTATTCACAGTATATTCTCCAGTTGTGCTAAATCCTGTTGCAGGGAACTGCACATCGAATTGCAGGGCAGTATACTGATTTACCTTGCCGCCAGACAAGTTCAACCTGAAGGTTATGGTCTCTCCAGGTTCTGCCTCCACATTGGCGACCGTGATGACGGGAGTCGTCTCCGCCGATGACTGCTGGACCATTGCCAGCAATGCGGTCACGAGAAATAATATTTTCTTCATATTCCTTTTGTTCTTTATTATAATCAGTTGCAAAGTTACGCCATTTATTTGAGAAAACCAAACATTATACAGAAAAAGAATCCTACCACGTAATCTTCTTCGCCACGTATTGCAAGATCAGCGAGGCATCCTGGGCATCCACTACACCGTCGCCGTTGACGTCGGCATTCTGGATGGTGTCTGTCTTCTTGGCCACGTACTGTAGTATCAGTGAGGCATCCTGGGCGTCCACATTGCCTTCACCGTTGATGTCTCCTTTTGAGAGTTCGTTTGTGGTGAAAGTGACCGATTCTGACCAAGGTGATGATTCTTCTTCAGTGAAAGACTGCACTTGGACTTCGTAGTCGGTGGCTGGAGTGAGACCCTTCAGTTCGGTGCTGGTGTCAGATACTGTTGCTGTCTGCCATTCACCTCCTTGAACACCATCGATATAAATCCCGAAGTCGTCGATGAGGAGATAGTTTTTGTCATAGCACTCATGGTGGATAGCAATGTAACCCACTTGGCCGGTATACTTGCTGAGGTCGATGACCACCTCGTTCCAGTTGTTGTTGGAGGGAGCTGAAGCCATGGCTTTCAGCGTGGTTTTGAAGTCAGCAATGGCTTTGCCTGTAGTGGATAAGAGCACCTCGTACTGGTCAGGATAACTGCGGTTCGTGCGCACCCAGAACTTCAGTGTCTTGCCCATGGTGACTTGTGGGGTGACGAGCCAGTTGTCGGCATCGTAGGAATCTCTGAAGAGACTTATAAATCCGCTACGGGTACTACTCCATGCACTGACAACACTGTTGCCACCGTGTGCTTTAAAAGAAAGATCATTACTTGGGTCGATTGTGTACCAGCCTTTGTTGTTTCCTCTCTTGTCGCCTTGGGTATAGATGGTCCACTTGCTGAGACCGTCCTCAAAACCATCCTCGAAAATGACAGGGTCGACTCCGGCAATTCTATGACGTATATGATAATCGTCGGTAGCGCCTTTCCAGGTGACGGTGGCCGAGGTGGGGGTGATATTGCTGGAAGCAACTTTAGTGGGCTTAATGGTGCCAGCGAGCGATGCGACGTTGAAAACGATGTTCTTCTGGCCTGATGTGCCCGTCACTTGACGGATGTTAAACAATCCCCATAGGGTCTCCTCGCCTGACCATGACTTCAGATTGGCCGGTGTGGTGTTGTTGGTCAGTTCCGTCACTTTGCCAGCACCGGGGAAAGTGTCATAGGTAGAAACCTTCTTTTCGACACCCTTAGCCCAGACGACTTGATAGTAGTTGTGGTCGGGATTGCAGTTAACGTCGTTGTTGGCCCATATAGTTGGGTCGGTCTTGTCCACACGGTGTACCAGCATGCCTTCGCCGGGTAAATTCGCATCCCACTTGGAGGCACTCTTCTGGCGGTTCTCAAACAGGAAGAACTCGTCGTCGACAGAACTGTCAATGCGATAGCCCATTTGGCTTGTCTGCAAGGGCTCAAGGGTATAGGTCCCCTTGGCTGTAATCTTTTCCGGTTCGTCAATAAACCCGACGGAATAACGTTCGTAGAGTGAATAGCCCACCGGTGTGCGCGCATTATTAAAATAGCTGCCGCCTGCCATTACCGACCATTCATCGGGGTCATTGCTCTGGCCGCCGCTTTTCTCGTAGTCGGCATCGTAGAAGTCGGGCAATCCCAGTACGTGGCTGAACTCGTGGCAGATGGTGCCGATACCGTCGATGATGACGCTCGAAGGGGTGCTGGTCCAACCATATAATTCTACAGAGCTGGCATAGTCATACAATAGAACATTATCTTTTTCGACCAATTCGTCGTTTCTTCTTATCGTCCAGCGATGAGGCCACCAAAGACCGGAGTTGTTGCCAGAGTAGTTGGAACCATTGCCTGCAATGATAAAGTACACCAGGTCAACAATGCCGTCGCCGTCACCATCGTACTGGCTGAAGTCGATCTCTGGGTCGATGGCATCAAGAGCCGCACATGCAATTTCGCGACGTTTGTTTCTTCCGTCGTTCTGGTTGTAATTCACCGTGACTGGTCCCGCCACATCAAATTGGGGCTTGAACTTGCCGCCTGAGTTGTCAGAGAAATAGTCGCGAACGCTACCCGTATATTTCTCGTTGTCATAGCCCGTATAGTTCTCCTGGTTCAGCATGCCTTCGGCAATCTGGGGATAGTCCGTCCGTGAAAACTTTTTATCTTTAAACTGTACGAGGACGACCAGGCCGCGGAATTTGTCGTAGGCCGTGGCACGACGGCTAGCCATGGCACGGCGTTGCTGCACCTGCATGTCCATCTTGGCCTCAGCTTGCGACTTTTCCATCTCAGGAACCTGCATCTTCTTCGTATTGACAAGAAACGCCTTCTCGGTTGCCGAACGCTGTGCCAAATCATGAGCCACCCGTGAGGTGGGCTGCAACTTGCCGTCTGCCAGTTCGGCATAGACATAGTAGCCACGGCCGTCTTTTACGACCGAATAGCCATCTTCTGTCGTATTGAAGTTATTCCACTCGTCACCATGCAAGGTGATGGTGACGAAACTGCCATCAGGTTGCTGGACCTTTATCGGTTTTGGGTGTGCCGGAATGGCCCTCGCAGCTATGGTGAAAGTCCCTAAAACAACAAACAGCATCAGTTTTTTCATAAGCGCCTATGTTGTTTATGTTATACAAATCACGGTTTTTCGACAAACTTACCACGTAATCTTGTTCGCCACGTACTGCAGAATCAGCGAGGCGTCCTGGGCATCCACCTTGCCGTCGCCGTTGACGTCGGCATTGAGGATGTTGCTGATTTTGTTGGCTACATACTGCAATACGAGTGAGGCGTCCTGTGCATCTACCTTGCCATCGCCGTTGGTGTCACCTGAGCCAGCTTCCTCTGTGGTAAAATAGGTCGATTCCGACCAAGCCGATGTTTCGTCTTCGACAAATGACTGTACTTGCACTTCGTAATTAGTGGCTGGAGTGAGGCCCTTCAATTCGATGCTTGACCCTGATGCTGTCGCTGTCTGCCATTCCCCGGCTTCAACGGCATCGCTATAGATTCCGAAGTCGTCGATGAAGAGGTAGAAACAGTCCTTGCTTTTGTGGTGGATGGCAATGTAGCCCAACTGGCCTGTGTATGCGCTGAGGTCGATTTCCACCTCGTTCCAACTACCATTGTTGGGGGCTTCGGCCATGGCTTGTAGGGTGACGGTGAAGTCTGTAGTGGCATTGCCGGTAGTTGACAGGAGTACCTCGTAGCTGTCAGGGGAACCACTGTAAGTAAGTACCCAGAATTTCAGGGTCTTGCCAATAGTGACTTGTGGGGTGACGAGCCAGTTGTCAGCATCGTAAACTACATTCTCATACCAGCTGAATGAACAGGCGACATTGTTTCCGCTGTGCGCTTTAGGATTATTAAGACTGATTTTGAGCCAACCGTCTTCCCCCATTGCTTCGCCCTCGGTATAGATGGTCCACTCGCTAAGACCGTTTTCGAAGTCATCCTCGAAGACTGTTGCTTCAATTCCGGCTGTCCTATAGCGTATGCGATAGTTGTCGTTGGCACCAGTCCAGGTGACGGTGGCCGAGGTGGAAGTGATGTTACTGGCAGCAACTTGGCTGGGCTTAACAATTCCTCCACCAGATGAGATGTTGAAGACGATGTTTTTGTTGCCAGATGCACCTTCCTCTTCATGAATGTTATACAATCCCCAGAGGGTTTCCTCGCCTGACCATGACTTCAGGTTGGCCGGTGTGGTGTTATTGTCCAGTTCAGTCACGTTGGCAGGCCCAGGGAAAACGTCATAGGCTGTGCCCTTTTGTTCGGTGCTTATGTGTTTGAGACCGTCAGCCCTGACCACCTCATAGTAGTTGTGGGTGGGATTGGTGTTGACTTTGTTGTTGCTCCATGCAGACGCGCTGGTCTTGTCCACGCGGTGTACCAGCATTCCTTCACCGGGCAAAAACTCATCCCATTTGGATACACTCTTCTGGCGGTTTTCAAACAAGAAGAACTCATTATCAACAGAACTGTCAATGCGATAGCCCGTTTCGCTGGTTTGCAAAGGCTTGGCCGTAATCTTCTGCGGCTCATCAATAAAACCGACGGAATAACGTTCGTAGAGTGAATAGCCCACCGGTGTGCGCGCATTGTTAAAATAGCTGCCTCCTGCCATCACCGACCATTCATCGGGGTCGTTGCTCTGGCCGCCACTGCTTGAGTAGTCAGCGTCGTAGAAGTCGGGCAATCCCAGTACGTGGCTAAACTCGTGGCAGATGGTTCCGATACCGTCGATGATGACAGTCGAAGGGCTACTGGTCCAACCATATAGCTCTACAGAGCTGGCGTAGTCATACAAGGTAACACCATCCTTCTTCACAAGACCATTCTTGTATACAACTGAGCGATGAGGCCACCAAAGACGAGAGTCGTTACCACCGTAGTTGGAGCCATTGCCTGCAATGAGGAAATACACCAAGTCGACCTTCTTATCACCATCACCGTCGTACTGGCTAAAGTCGACCGTTGCGTCTACCTTATCAAGGGCTGCACATATTATTTCAGCAGATTTATTATCTCCGTCAAACTGGCTGTAATCCACCGTTACAGGTCCCACCACATCGAACTGGGGCTGGAACCTGCCGCCAGAGTTGTCAGAGAAATAGTCGCGGACACTACCCGTATATACCTCGTTTTCATAGCCCGTATAGTTCTTCTTGTTCAACATGTCTTCGGCAATCTGGGAATAGTCCGTTCGTGAGAACGCTTTGTCGTTAAACTCCACGAGGATGACCAATCCGCGGAAGTTGCTGTATGACGTAGCGCGACGGTTAGCCATAGCACGACGGTTGGCGAGAGTGCGACGCTGCTGTATCTCCACTGCCATCTTGGCCTCAGCCATTGATGCCTCCATTTCTGGAGCCTGCATCTTCTTGGTGTTGGCAAGAAACGTCTTCTCTGTTGCTGAGCGCTGCGCCATATCATGAGCCACCCGTGAAGTGGGCTGTAGCTTGCCGTCTGATAGTTCGGCATAAACAAAGTAGCCACGCTTGTCTTTCACTACTGAATAGCCGTCTTCCGTGGTGTTGAAGTGTATCCACTCGTCACCATGCAAGGTGACGGTGACGAAACTGCCATCAGGTTGCTGGAACTTGATTGGTTTTGGGTGTGCTGGAATGGCCATCGCAACTGTGGTGAGAGCTGCTAATACGGCTAAGAGCAAGATTTTTTTCATAAATGCCTATATTATATTTTAGATTAGTCAGTAGCTGGCGGAGCAGGGGATGCCTGCGGCGATGACACGGTCGCGGATGACGTCAAGCTGTTCGTGAGTGGCTTTCAGCAGACCGTGAGCCGGTGTTTCGCGGTCAATGGTGTAGACCATAACTTGCTGCGGAGCAATGGCCTTGACGGCTTCGAGCCAGGGGGTGACATACTCGTCGCCAGTGTTGTCGACATCCATGCCGCGCATAAACATGGTCTGGATGATGATGTGGCCGTGGAAGGCCTTCATGCGGTCGATGATTTGCTGCACGTCGTAGGCACCAGTGGGGCGGTCTACCTTATTTATATATAAGGGGTCGACGGTGTCCAGTTTCAGGATGTTGTTGTCGACACGCATCAGGGCGTCGTGGACGGCAGGGCGGTGAATCATGGTGGAGTTGGAAAGCACGCTGACCTTGGCCTGCGGACAATAGCGGTTACGCAACTGGATGGTGTCGTCGATGATCTCGGCAAAGTGGGGATGGGTGGTCGGTTCGCCATTGCCGGCAAAGGTCAGCACGTCGGGCAACTGTTCCTCGGCTTGCATCTGCTGCAGCTTTTCCTCCAGTCGTGCTGAGACCTCTTCACGGGTCGGCATCGGCAGGGTAGGGCGGTGGTCTTTGTTGAAGCCACACTCGCAATAGATGCAGTCAAAGGTACACACCTTGCCGTCGGCAGGCAGCAAGTTGATGCCAAGCGAGATGCCCAGTCGGCGGCTGTGTACAGGGCCGAAAATGGGCGAAGGATAGATAACTGTACTCATAATGTGGGCACAAAATTACAAAATAAATCTTAATTGTTGTGTTGTATTTCATATTTATTTTGTAATTTTGCACGAAATTAGGTGTAATACGTCTAAATGAGACTATGACAAAAAAACGAAAAGGAGTCCGCAACCGTCGTGGTATGCAGGCTGTAACACTATGCATAAGCACTACGATGGTGCTCATTCTCTTGGGACTGGTGGTGTTTTTTGGCTTGACGGCACGTAACTTGTCGGCACACATGAAACAGCACCTGACGGTGAGCGTCCTGTTGAAGGACTCGCTGTCGCTGAACGATGCCAAATTGTTCTGTCGTGAACTGTACCACCGCCCTTACGCCCATAATATCGACTATGTCAGCAAGGAGCAGGCTGCCCGCGAACAAGTGAAGGCGCTGGGCAGCGACCCCACGGAGTTCCTGGGCTTCAACCCCTTCCCTGCTACATTGGAGATACAACTGAAGGCCGACTATGCCAACCGCGACTCGCTGAAGTGGATAGTCAAGGAACTGAGTGCCGACAAGCGCGTCAGCGACTTGGCGTACATGGAGGACCTGATGGACAAGGTGAATGCCAACCTGAGCCGTATCAGCGTCATCCTGCTGGTACTGGCAGTGCTGCTGACCTTTGTGTCGTTTACGCTCATCAGCAATACGGTGCGCCTGAGTGTCTATGCCCGTCGCTTCATCATCCATACCATGAAACTGGTGGGAGCCTCGTGGGGCTTTATCCGCCGTCCGTTCCTCAAGCGCGCTGTTGTGGTGGGCGTCATAGCTGCCATACTGGCCAACGCGGTACTGGGATTGGGCGTCTATGGTCTCTACCTGAAACAGCCAGGTCTGCTGGAGGTGGTGACGTGGGAGGTGCTGGCGATTACGGCTGGTGCTGTGCTGTTGTTTGGCGTGATCATCACCGTGTTGTGTGCTTGGTTGGCTGTCAACAAGTTCTTGCGGATGACGGCGGGAGAACTATATAAGATTTAAAATTAAATATTAAACATTAAATTCGCTTCGCTCAGAAACGTTAAACATTAAATTCGCTTCGCTCAGAAGTATTAAACGTTGAACATTAAACTTGAATAATAAAATAAGAAATGGATAAGAGAGATTTTGCTTTTGATAAGGTCAACTACATCCTGCTGGCGGTGGGAATGGTTGTGGTGGTTATCGGTTTCCTGCTGATGAGCGGAGCTGGTTCTACCGAGAGTAACTATAATCCCGACATCTTCAGTGCCCGTCGCATCAAGGTGGCTCCGCTGGTGTGTCTTGTTGGCTTTGTATCAATGATTTATGCGGTTGTTCGCCGCCCCAAGAACTAAGCTATGGATTGGATAGAGACCGTTATCATTGCCATCGTTGAGGGGCTGACGGAGTTCCTGCCTGTGTCGTCGACAGGTCACATGATTATCACACAGAACCTGCTGGGCATCGAACAGGGCGACCCCTTTGTCCATGCCTTCACGTTTATCATTCAGTTTGGTGCCATTTTGTCGGTGGTATGCCTCTACTGGAAGCGCTTCTTCCAGTTCGACCGCTCACCGGCTCCTACTGGCAGCAACTTCTTCCAGAAGCTGAAGCATAAGTATTATTTCTACTGGTTGCTCATCGTGGGTGTGCTGCCCGCTGTGGTCATCGGACTGCTGGCCAAGAAGTCGGGCTTGCTCGACTGGCTGCTCGACAGTGTACTTGTCGTGGCCATTATGCTCGTCGTGGGTGGTGTGTTTATGCTGTTCTGCGACAAGCTGTTCAACAAGGGTTCCGACTACAACAAGGTGAACGAGCGCCGTGCTTTCAACATCGGCCTCTACCAGTGCATCTCCGTCATCCCAGGTGTATCGCGTTCAATGGCTACCATCGTGGGTGGCATGACGCAGGGACTGACGCGCCAGCGTGCTGCCGAGTTCTCGTTCTTCCTGGCTGTACCCACTATGGCTGGGGCTACGTTGCTCGACCTACTGGACCTGTTGAAGGAAGATGCCGCGTGGGCTACTCCCCATAATATCAGCATGCTGATACTGGGCTGTGTGGTGGCTTTCATCGTGGCATTGCTGGCCATGAAATGGTTTGTCGCCTTCCTGACCAAATATGGCTTCAAGGCTTTTGGATACTACCGCATCATCGTGGGCGGCATCATCCTGGTGTTGCTGCTGACCGGACATTCACTCGCAATGGTTGACTGATGAACTTCATAGAGGGAGAATTCATATACATCAACAAACCCTACCGGATGACCTCGTTCGGAGCGCTGGCATACGTTCGTACACGCATCTCCAAGAAGATGGGTGTACGACGGGTGAAGACTGGACATGCCGGTACCCTTGACCCGTTGGCTACGGGCGTGCTGATACTCTGTACGGGTAAGAAAACCAAGGAGATAGAACGCCTGCAGCTGAACGATAAGGAGTATACGGCCATCCTGCAGTTAGGAGCCACTACGCCCAGCTACGACATGGAGCATGAGGTGAACCAGACCTATCCGACAGACCATATCACCCGAGAGCTGATAGAGCGCGTGCTCACCGGTTTCGTTGGCGACATCCAGCAGGTGCCCCCGCAGTATTCGGCCTGTAAGATTGGTGGTGACCGTGCCTACGACCTGATGCGTAAGGGCAAAGAAGTGCAATTGACCTCCAAGACTGTGCACATCGATTCCGTCGATGTGATAGATTTCAACCCCGAGACCATGCAACTGAGCATCCGCGTGGTGTGTGGCAAGGGTACCTACATCCGTTCGCTGGCCCGCGACATCGGACAGGCACTCAATAGTGGGGCATACCTGACGGCTCTCTGCCGTACCCGTCTGGGCAATGTCCGCATCGAGGACTGCCTCACGCTGGATGATTTCCCCCAATGGCTGGACCAACAGGACATAGAAAAGTCGTCATAACGAAATGAGATCATAACGAAACAACGTAAAAACGAAATAAAAGGATGAAAC
This sequence comes from uncultured Prevotellaceae bacterium, assembly GCA_902765585.1. GTDB lineage: Bacteria > Bacteroidota > Bacteroidia > Bacteroidales > Bacteroidaceae > Prevotella. The sequence goes on along the minus strand of CACXAG010000037.1, from coordinate 9,523 downwards.
TGTCACAATTCAGATTTAAGCTTCCCGATGAGTTGTTGGCTCTGGAGCCGCCTCACAAAGTGTTTAAGAACGAGGATGGTACCGTAGAGAAGGTTTACCGTCGCGATGAGTGTCGCATGATGGTGGTGCACCGCAAGAGCCAGACTATCGACATGTTTGAGAAAGATGCTGACGGCAACGATACCGACCAGTTTATGACATTCCGTAACATCGTCAACTACTTTGACGAGGGCGATGTCATCATGCTCAACGATTCGAAGGTGTTCCCCGCACGTCTCTTTGGTACCAAGGAGAAGACCGATGCCAAGATAGAGGTGTTCCTGCTGCGTGAACTCAACGAGGAGTTGCGCCTTTGGGATGTGCTGGTGGAACCCGCCCGCAAGATCCGTATCGGCAACAAGTTATTCTTCGAGGACGACGGTCCCATGGTGGCAGAGGTCATCGACAATACTACCAGCCGCGGACGCACCCTGCGCTTCCTCTATGACTGTCCCCACGACGAGTTCAAGCGCGAACTCTTCGCTCTGGGTTCGGCACCCCTGCCGCGATTTATCATCGACCAGCGTGAGGTGACGCCCGACGACATGGAGAATTTCCAGACCATCTATGCTCGTCATGAGGGCGCTGTGACGGCACCGGCCTCCGGTCTGCACTTCAGTCGCGAACTGATGAAGCGTCTGGAGATTCGTGGCGTCGACTTCGCCTACGTCACCGTGCACTGTGGATTGGGCAGTTTCGACAGCATCGAGGTAGAAGACCTCACCAAGCATAAGATGAGTTCTGAGCAGATGAAGGTCGATGCCCAGGCCTGCGATATCGTCAACCGCGCCCGCAAGGAAGGTCACCATATCTGTGCCGTGGGTGTGACGACGATGCGTGCTGCTGAGTCTGCCGTGGGTACCGATGGCATGCTGAAGGAGTATGACGGCTGGACTAATAAGTTCATCTTCCCGCCCTACGACTTTGGATTGGCCGATCGCATGGTTGTCAACTTCTACTATTCGGAGTCTACTATGCTGATGTCCACTGCTGCCTTTGGAGGCTACGACCTCATCATGGAGGCCTACCAGAAAGCCGTCGAAAATGGCTATAAGTTCGGATGCTTCGGTGACTGCATGCTCATCTTGGACGATTGAACATTGAACGTTGAACGTTGAACATTGAACGACGCATGAAAGGGACGCATCAGGTGTATCTGGGACTTGGGAGCAATCTGGGCGACCGGGAGCATCACCTGACGGAAGCCATCCGACTCATTGGCGAGCGGGTAGGGCAGGTGGTGCGCCAGTCATCGTTCATCGAGACGGAACCCTGGGGCTTCGAGTCTGAGAACCGTTTCCTGAATGGTGTCATTCTCTGCGAGACCACGAAGACACCACGCGAGGTGCTTCGTCTCACCCAGCAGATTGAACGCGACCTGGGCAAGCGCAAGGAGCATGCCACCCAGCGCTGCCAGAGTTCAAAGTTTCATGACCGTCCTATCGATATCGACATCCTGCTCTATGACGACCTGACGGTCGACGAGCGCGACCTGAAGATACCGCATCCGCTGATGCACGAACGTGACTTCGTGATGATTCCACTTAATGAAATAAAAAACAACTAAAACAAACTGCGTATGAAAAAACTAATCTGTCTGTTGCTGTTGGGCGTCACTCTGACGGCCTCGGCACAAAAGCACAACTGCGACAAAGGCAAGTCATGTGCGAACTGTGAAAATCCCTACAAGCGTTTTACCAAGGACCTGCCGTTCCAGATGCCGGAGGTCAAGGCTCCCCAGTTTCCTGACCGTACTGTCTGTCTGAAGGACTTCGGAGCAAAGGGCGATGGTATTGCCCTCAATACCGAGGCTTTTGCCAAGGCTATCGATGCCCTGAGCAGTCAGGGTGGTGGTAAACTGGTGGTTCCTGCCGGCGTATGGCATACAGGTCCCATCGTACTCAAGTCGAACATCAACCTGCACTTGGAGATGGGCGCTGTCATCCTCTTCGCCGCTGACGAGTCACTCTATCCGCTGGTCAAGACCTCGTTCGAAGGCCTCGACACGCGTCGCTGTCAGTCACCGTTGAGTGCCAATGGTTGCGAGAACATCGCCATCACGGGCCAAGGTGTCATCGACGGCAATGGCCAGTACTGGCGTCCCGTCAAGAAGTCGAAGATGACGGACGGTCAGTGGAAGGAAGTACTCTCTCGTCCTGGTGGCGTGGCTGTACGCAACGACTACTGGGTACCCTCGCAGGGCTATGCTGATGCTGAGAAGAATGCCAACATGAACGTGCCCAAGGCTGAGACCGAGGCTGAATGGAATGCCATCAAGCGCTTCCTGCGCCCCGTCATGATCAGCCTCGTCAGCTGCAAGAATGTGCTGCTGCAGGGTGTCATCTTCCAGAACTCCCCTGCCTGGAATATTCATCCCCTGATGTGTGAGAATATTATATTAGATAATGTACTCGCGCGTAACCCCGCCTACGCCCAGAATGGCGATGCCCTCGACCTGGAGTCGTGCAAGAACGCCCTCATCGTCAACTCGAAGTTCGATGCTGGCGACGACGGTATCTGCATCAAGAGCGGTAAGGATGCCGACGGTCGCCGTCGTGGCATCCCTTGCGAGAATGTTGTCGTGGACGGCTGTACCGTTTTTGCTGGACATGGAGGTTTCGTGGTAGGTTCCGAGATGAGCGGTGGCGTCAAGAACATCCTCGTCAAGAGCTGCCAGTTCTTAGGTACCGACGTGGGTCTGCGCTTTAAGTCGACGCGTGGTCGTGGCGGCATCGTGGAGAACATCTTCATCCGCGACATCTCGATGACTGACATCAAGACCGACGCCATCACCTTCAACATGTACTATGGCGGCAAGTCGGTGGCTGAGATGCTGGCTGACGGCGACAATCCCGACAACACCACCAAGATGCCTGTCAACGAAGAGACGCCTATCTTCCGCAATATCGACATCCAGGACATCGTCTGCAATGGTGCCGGACGTGCCATGGAGTTCAATGGTCTGCCCGAGATGCCAATCAAGAACATCAACCTGAAGAACATCGTCATCAAGGCCAAGAAGGACGCAGTCTTCACCAACTACGAGAATGTCACCAAGGAGAACGTGAACATCACGGTAGAATAAGAAACAGTAAAGGCTCGCCACTGGCGAGCCTTTTAATTTTTGTTGCTTTTCGATTACTTACGCAGACCGAGGGCCTTGATAAGTGCACGGTAGCGGTTGATGTCCTTGTTGTAGAGATACTTCAGGAGCTTACGACGGCGACCAACCATCTTGGTCAGCGAACGAGCAGTACCGAAGTCCTTGTGGTTCTGCTTCAGGTGCTCGGTGAGGTGCTGAATGCGATAGGTGAACAGGGCTACCTGACTCTCGACGGAACCCGTGTCCTGAGCGTTCTCGCCATACTTCTCGAAGATCTCAACCTTCTTTGCGGAATCTAAATACATAATTTGATGTGTGATTAATAATGTTTGCAATAACATCTTTCGGACGTTAAACCTGCCTAATCACGGGCGGCTGACGTCGTCAAATGCTTCGGATTTTCCGAAATGCGGCTGCAAAGGTACAAAATAAAGTGAAAAGTGAAAAGTGAAAAGTGAAAAATTTGCTACCGCACCTGCATTTTTCACTTTTTTTTTGTAATTTTGCAGCCGAATTTACGTAAATTAGTTATGCAGGATATCAGAAACATTGCAATTATTGCGCATGTAGACCACGGCAAGACGACGCTTGTGGACAAGATGATGCTGGCCGGTAACCTGTTCCGTGAGGGACAGAACCTGTCGAGTCAGGTGTTGGACGCTAACGACCTGGAGCGCGAACGAGGCATCACCATTCTTTCAAAGAATGTCAGTATCAATTGGAAAGGAACAAAAATCAATATCATCGACACTCCGGGACACTCCGATTTCGGCGGTGAGGTGGAGCGTGTGCTCAACATGGCCGACGGTTGTCTGCTGCTGGTGGATGCCTTCGAGGGTCCCATGCCCCAGACACGCTTCGTGCTGCAGAAGGCACTGGAGATTGGCCTGAAGCCCATTGTGGTGGTCAACAAGGTGGACAAACCCAACTGCCGCCCTGAGGAGGTCTACGAGATGGTGTTCGACCTGATGTTCTCGCTGAATGCCACCGAGGACCAGCTGGACTTCCCTGTGGTGTATGGTTCGGCCAAGAACGGCTGGATGGGCGAGGACTATAACAAACCCACCAACGACATCACCTACCTGTTAGACAAGATTGTCGAGGTCATCCCAGCTCCACAGCAGTTGGAGGGCACGCCGCAGATGCTCATCACGTCGCTCGACTACAGCAGCTATACGGGCCGTATTGCCGTGGGACGCGTACACCGCGGAACCCTGAAGGACGGACAGCAGATTACCATCGCCCACCGCGACGGCTCGATGGAGAAAACGAAGATCAAGGAACTGCACACCTTCGATGGTATGGGCCACCAGCGCACCAATCAAGTGGACTGCGGCGACATCTGTGCTGTCATCGGTTTGGAGAAGTTTGAGATAGGCGACACCATCTGCGACCTGGAGAACCCCGAACCCCTGCCTCCTATCGCCATCGACGAACCCACGATGTCGATGCTGTTCACCATCAACGACTCGCCATTCTTCGGCAAGGAGGGTAAGTTCGTCACCTCGCGTCACATCAACGACCGCCTGGAGAAGGAACTGGAGAAGAACCTCGCCCTGCGCGTGGAGCCTTTCGAGGACTCTACCGACAAGTGGGTGGTTTCTGGTCGTGGCGTGCTGCACCTCAGCGTGCTCATCGAGACCATGCGCCGCGAAGGCTACGAGTTGCAGGTTGGTCAGCCGCAGGTCATATATAAAGAGGTGGATGGCGTCAAGTGCGAGCCCATTGAGGAACTGACCATCAACGTGCCGGAGGAGTTTGCCTCGAAGATGATTGACATGGTGACGCGCCGCAAGGGCGAGATGACCAGCATGGAGAGTCAGGGCGAGCGTACCAATATCGAGTTCAACATCCCCTCTCGTGGCATCATCGGTCTGCGTACCAATGTGCTGACAGCCAGTCAGGGCGAGGCCATCATGGCTCACCGCTTCAAGGAGTACCAGCCCTATAAGGGAGAGATAGAACGTCGCGTCAATGGCTCCATGATATCAATGGATACGGGCAATGCCTTTGCCTACGCCATCGACAAACTGCAAGACCGCGGTAAGTTCTTCATCGACCCGGGCGAGGATGTCTATATGGGTCAGGTCGTCGGCGAGCATGTCCATGACAACGACCTCGTCATCAACGTCTGCAAGGCCAAGCAGCTCACCAACGTCCGTGCCTCGGGTACCGACGACAAGGCACGTATCGTCCCCAAGGTGGTGATGTCCTTAGAGGAGTGCTTGGAGTACATCAAGGAAGACGAACTCGTCGAGGTAACGCCGAAGTCGATGCGCATGCGCAAGATCATCCTCGACCACGACCAGCGCAAGAAGGCTAACAAGCAGTAATTACACCTTACCTTTCAGGTAATCGGCAAAGATACGGGCAGCGCTCTCTACCTTAGCGGCACAGGGGCGCTGCCTGTAGTATTCTGCCGTGCGAGGGGAGGCGACATAGCTGCACTGGGCTTTCTCATGGCCTTGGATGCCTAAGATCTCGGCACAGATAAGGCTGCCGTTCTCCTCCTTCGACTTGGCCAGCAGTTCCTGTACCACCTTGTAACAGGCCGACTTGCCCTCGCGGTCGCTACCTTCCGTCTGTCCACAGTCCAGTCCGACGAGCATGACGATGCCCGACACGGCACCACACATCATGCGCAGGCGTCCTACACCGCCGCCAAATCCGGCAGCTATCCGCTTGGCCATCGTCTCGTCCAGGCCATACAGGTCCGAGAAGGCTGCTACCACACTCTGGCAGCAACCATATCCCGCCATGAAGTTATCCACGGCACGATTCACCCGTTCTTCGACCATCTGGTCGAAGCTTAACCGTTCATTTCTTGGAGTGGTCATTTTTCATTTTGATATAGAAGATAATGACAGCGCAGGTGGCGGTAATGAAGTTGGTGATGAAAAAGAAGATACCGACCTCAATGCCCTGCTGGATGCATAGCATCAAACCTTGGCTCATAAAGCAGAAACTACCGACGGACATCATGATGAATCCTGGCAGTGAGATACCGTCAGTTTTACGGGTGCGAATGGTCTGAATGGCCTGGGGCAGATAGCCCAGGATAAGGCCAATACTGCCTAACCATCCTAAAATCTGATATAAAACATCCATAATATTATAATGTTTAATCTTTAATTTTTAATCTTTCATTTTTCATCTTTCATCTTTCATCTTCAATAGATGATTTTCATATTCTTTGTGTCTATCAGGTGACGGTCAGTAATCTTGATGTCGGGAATCACCGGCAGGCACATGAAGGCCATTGTGATGAAGGGTGACTTCATCTGACAGCCAATATTCTTCACCTTCTCCTGGATGCACAGCGTGCGGAAGGCTATCTCATGACCGCCCATCGGTGCCATCAGTCCGCCAATGGGCAGGGGGATGTCGAGCATCTCCTCAGGACTGACCACTACCTGCCCGCCTTGCATCTCGACGATGCGGTTGATGGCCTTCACCAGATACTCGTCGCTGGAGCCAATGGCCACGATGTTGTGGCAGTCGTGGGCCACGGAACCGGCTATGGCGCCGTCGTTGATGTTGAAGCCGCGTACCAGTCCTACGACGGGCTTGGCTCCGGGCACATAACGGTTGTAGACTACAATCTTCTGCACCTCCGTCCAAGGATAGCGCGAGTCGAACAGGGGGTTGCCGGTCAGCACCACCTCTTCGTGTTCAGTCAGCAGGCTGCCGTCCGAGGCATGGATGACGTGTACCGTATCTCCGGGCTTGAGGTCGAGGTCGATGTCAGCAGCGGTGATGGGAGCCGCTACAAAGTTGTTGGGGAAGTCAAAGTCCAGGATATGTTCGTTGTTGTCATGGTGGAAGGGCAGGCTGGCGTTGTAGTTGAACACCTCCTGTCCACGAATCCACGTACTTTCCACGCGGAAGTGCGGCGTGATGCGGTCTACCGTGATGAAGGTAGCAGGGTCTCCTGCCTGCAATAGTCCCCAAGACTGATTGTAGTGTCTCTGCGCATTGACGCTGGCGGCCTGCAGCACATCCCATAGGTCGTAGCCGTCAGCCAGGGCGCGCTTCACGATGAGGTTGATATGTCCTCGCACGAAGTCGTCGGGATGGCAGTCGTCGGTACAGAACATCACCATATTGGGACTCTCCTTAATCAGCGGACTCAGCAGTTGGTAGTCCTTGGCGGCACTACCCTCGCGAATGATGACCTTCATGCCAGCCTTGATGCACGAGCGTCCCTCGTCGAGCGTCGAGCACTCGTGGTCGGTGGTAATGCCTGCAGCGGCATAGCGGTCGCGCTGCTGTCCCGTCAGTCCGGGGGCATGACCGTCTACGGGTTTGCCGTTGCGGAGTGCGGCCTTGACCTTTGCCATCACCTCCTTGTCGTCAGCCAGCACACCGGGGTAGTTCATCATCTCGCCCAAGAAACCGATATCCTCGCGAGCCATCAGGGCTTCCGTGTCTTTGGCGTCAATCGCCTTGCCGCAGGTTTCTATGTCACCGCCTACAGCCGGCACACAGCTGGGGGCACCGAACAGGAAATTGAAGTTAGCCTCGCGCCCAGAGCGAATCATGTAGTCGATACCCTCCACGCCCAGCACGTTGCCAATCTCGTGCGGGTCGGCAATGACGCCTATCGTTCCGTGGCTGACGGCGATACGTGCAAACTTGTGCGGTACCATCATGCTGCTCTCGATATGTACGTGGCCGTCGATGAAACCAGGCATCACGTAAGGCCAGGGCTTTTCACGCTCGGGCAGCTCGCAACGCTTCACCTCTACTATCTTCCCGTCCTGAATGACCAGTTCGCCGTCGAATATCTCACGGCGCACCACGTCGACAATATGTCCTTTCATGCTATTCATAGAATGTAGTTTTTAGTTAATAGATGAGGCCTGTTCTTTTTTAGGATATCTTTGATAGGCCTTTGCGTTTGCAAATATACATGATTTATGCGAACAAACCAAAAATGCGAACCTAATTTTTCCGATTCCGATTGAAAAAAGGCACTTTTGACCCCCAACAACATTAGCCCTTGCACCAACGAAGCCCTATCCTTTCCCCTCAGAAGCTATGTTCATTTAGACCACTTACTCTGATCCTACTCGCTTAACACGTTCCTTGACATACTGAGACAAACGGGTATTTTTTCCTCCAAGCTTTGGAGGATTGGGGAAATGGTTGTATTTTTGACTTCGTCGAAGATTCTCTGACCTAAAGGTGCAGAGTGTGGCGTTGCAATGGCTGCATCTCGGAAACAAAAATAAATCGCAATTTATTTTGTGTTTCACTCGATTTGCACTATCTTTGCAGCCGTAACGTATAAACAACGACTATTATGGAAGCAATGGAAGAAAGAACCGTGTTAAACAAGGCACAACTGGACATTTTGCAACTGCTTGGACACATGAAGACAGTGGAGCAGGCCAACGAACTCCGCAAGGTCATCTGCGACTATTATGCTCGCAAGGTTGACGAAGAAATGGACAGACTCTGGGACGAAGGCAAGTGGAGCCAGGCGCATATCGACGCTCTGGCTACGGAAGATGTTCATGCCAAACATCATGCCTATGCTGACTGACCGTGTGGTGCTCGACACCAACAGCCTGCTGTCATCGTTGGCCCGTCGCGGCTCTGCCTACCCCGTATGGAAAGGCTTTCAGGAGGGTCGCTACATACTCTGCGTCACTACCGAGATACTGGAAGAGTACGAAGAGGTGATTGCCCGCAAGACGACACCGACAGTGGCCGAGAACGTGCTGAACACGATTCTGGAGAGTGAGAACGTGATGCGCATAGACCCGCATTTCCATCTGCACCTCATCACCGATGACCCCGACGATGACAAGTTCGTGGACTGCGCCTTCGCCGCACAGGCCACCTACATCGTCTCAAACGACACGCACTACGACGTGCTGAAGGAGATACGCTTTCCCAAGCTCCTCGTGCTGAAGCTCAAGACCTTTATCGAAAAGCTGACATCAAGCAAGGAATAACGCCTATCATTCCCCCGTGATTGCTTTGAGTATCCCCTGATCTAAAAGTGCTCACCGGAACCGTCCCCGTGAGTTCCCTCGCTTTGGGAGCAGGAATTAGACAGCTATCAAGACTAAACGGTGTTTCATTCGGAGTAATTCAAAAGTTAGTAAAATGATCATAAGAATCCCTGTATCCTGCTAAATTCGCTAAAGTACTCGCTAAAATTAAGTAGCAATATTTTTACTATATAATTCATATATGAAGAAAAGCAAAGGTTAAAAGATACAACTTCAAAAGCTCTTATCCTTAAAAGGATGATTGGATAGTAACATAAAGAACATATATTAAAACTTTCAAACTCATATTATGTCAGATATCTTTAGTTTCGAATTCATTAAAGTATGTATAAAAGCCTTTAATGAAAAATTTGGTACA
>CACXAG010000036.1 GCA_902765585.1 uncultured Prevotellaceae bacterium | reverse complement strand
GTGGGTGTTGTTCCTGGCCATCTGCATTGCCCTCTACATCGCCACGCCCAAGCAGCTGCGCAGCCATTCTGTCTTCGGAAAGATACTCTCACTGCCCACACTTGTCTGGAAGATGGTGCTCAACATTCTGAAGATAGACCGCAAGAACACCGATTTCATCCACACCACCCACGACAAGTCAGCATAATACTAATATAATTACAACAATTCAGATAAATGGGCGAACGGGTACACAGAAGCATCATGAATATCAAGGTCGGCATGGTATTCTATGTGCTGGGCTTGTTCTTGGCATTCTTCTCCCGAAAGATATTCCTCGACTGCCTGGGTGCCGAATTCATTGGACTCACGGGTATGCTGATGAACATCATGTCGTTCCTCAGTGTGGCCGAACTAGGAATCGGTACCAGCATCGTCTACTTCCTCTACAAACCCTTGCAGGAGAACAACCACCAGAAAATCAACGAGGTAATGTCCATGCTGGCTTACCTCTACCGTTGCATTGGCTTCATCATCGGTAGCTGCGGCATCATTGTAAGTCTGTTCTTCCCATGGTGGTTTGGGCATCTTACTACAGGGTTGCCGTTGGTCTACTTTGCCTTCTACTCCTTCCTGGCATCGAGCGTCGCAGGCTACATTTTCAACTACAAGCAACTACTGGTCGGCGCCAACCAGAAACAGTACCTAGTCAATGCTTGGTTCCAGACCATCGGCATCGTGCAGAGCATAGTACAGATGCTGCTGGCCTACTACTACCGTAACCTGTGGCTTTGGGTCGTCATCGGTCTCGTGTTTACCATTGTCGGCATCATTGCCTTCAATATCCGCATCCGACAGTTGTACCCCTGGCTGCGCATCAATATGCAGGAAGGCCGGCAGAACCTCCGCAAATATCCTGAGGTGCTCAGGAAGACGCGTCAGATATTCGTGCAGAAAATCAAGGACTTCATTCTCTACCGAAGCGACGAGATACTCGTCGGCATCTTCGTCTCCGTCGTCCAGGTGGCCTACTTTGGCAACTACACCATCATCACCTCAAAGCTGAATTTTCTGGTCAACATCCTCAGCGACGGCATGAACGCTGGCGTGGGCAACCTCGTCGCCGAGGGCAACGACCAGAACACGATGAAGGTATTCTGGGAACTGACGGCCATCCGATTCTTCATCACAGGTGCCGTTGTTTTCGGCCTGCTGCTGTTCCTGCAGGCCTTCGTCGTCTGCTGGTTCGGCGCTCAATACCGGCTCAGCGACCTCATCGTCTACCTGCTTGTCTTCAACATCTTCATCTTCCTCTCCCGTGGCGTCGTCGAGAACTACATCTCCGCCCACGGTCTCTTCTCCGACGTCTGGGCTGCATGGACCGAACTGGCCCTCAACCTCGCCGTCACCCTCTGCCTGGCTCCCTTCTTCGGCATCGTCGGCATTCTGTTTGGCAAAGTCATCAGCGTCTTCTTCATCGCCTTCTTCTGGAAGCCCTATTTCCTCTTCAGTCGCGGACTGAAGAAGAGCGTCACCGTCTACTGGCGCGGCATGGCCCCCTACTACATCATCTTTGTCTGTTTCACCTTTGTGGCACTTGCCGTCTACTACTACGTTGTGGTACCCGAGGTTACCTCCCTGCCCTGCCTGCTGCTCTATGGCGCAGCTATCTACCCCCTGCTGATGGTATGCTTCTTCCTCACCCTCTTCTATTCCACGAGCGGCATGAAGCATTTTGTGGCCCGCCAGCCCGCCATATATCGCCGCCTAACCCCAAACCGGAAACAATAACTATAAGCGACCTACGGACTCCTGTCAACTAATACATTTCACCTAACAATCGTAATTCATGCCACAGAATCTACCACAACAAGTCAACCTGCGTTTGCCCAACTACGAATTGCTCCGCATCTTTTCTATCTTGGCCATTTCGGTCATGCATGGCATCCGTGGCTGCTATGGACATTCCGTCGCTTTTGTCGGAGTCAACACAATAGGCAATATGGGCGTCACTCTGTTTGTACTAATATCCGGCTATTTTGGAATCCGGCTAAGAGCCTCTAAGGTATTGTGGCTATGGAGCACCATATTGTTTTACTCCCTCCTCATATTTGCCATACAATATCACTTTAACGAAATACCTACGTTTGAAAGTGGCGACACCACAAAAGACTTTATAAAACATTTGTATGTTGCCTTGACACCAGTAACATCCAACACATGGTGGTTCTGCACTTCCTATATCATTCTGATGCTTCTTTCACCACTATTTAACAAGGCAACCAGTAGTATGAGCAAATTACAATTCCAGTATCTCATAGCCATACTGCTATTGCTATACTCTTTATCGCCAACCTTTCTCCATCACCCTTTGTCGGGTATCACGAATGGGAAATGCACAGAAAACATGATTATGCTCTATTTCATTGGACGATATTTCGCAAAGTTTGGAATACCACTGACTATCCAAAAATATGCTGCCTTCTTTTTCATCATTTGTGTCACACTGATATTCTGTGTCAACTTCTTTCTTTTCGATCCGCTCTTCATGGCCAAGGACAACAACTTCTTTATCATTCTGGGAGCGATTTGCATTTTCTACTATTTTGGCATCATTCACGTCCAATCTGACACTGTAGCCAACATCATCCGTTACATCGCTTCAATGGTCTTTCCATTCTACCTGATGAACGTATTCCTTATCGACCACTTTGAGCATCAATATTACAACTTAAACGGACTCGACTATTTCATAGCTTTCCTAATCACTCAAGCAGAAATCCTATCAATCACCTTTGCGATAGAATTCACCCGCAGGTTCCTCATGAAGCACCTTATCAAAAAGCCTTCCCACTATTTCGACAAGAAGGTAGAGCAGCTGAAGAAGAAAAGCGTATACGGTGTCTATCTCAGCTTCTTATATACCAAAAAGACTAACGAGCATTCATGAGATAGTCTTTCCAAATGGCCTCTGAGAGACATGAGTCCAAGACATTATATCCAGCCAAATTCAAGTGCGTACCATCATCCAGATAGATACCCCTTACATCCTTGTAACCATCGGGATTCCAATCCATCGTTCGTATGTAGATGACACTATCCATCAAATTCGTCGACTCCAGCATCATTTTTAACGCTCCGCGGCATTCATCCACAGTATCCATGTCAGCTCCATTCAATAGTGATGCCAGTTTGAAGCCCAATCGCATCTTCAACCTCGCCTTAGCAAATGAACGGTTTTCATTCAGGAAGTCCTCAAAGCGAAAGTTTAGCTTGTTGTCCATAACGACTGTAGGCAATTCCAGTACTATGGGGCGAATATGATTGTATAAGAGTAATCTTAGGATGTACTTATAATTCTGGCAGAAGAAAGACGCCCCTTTGCCTTGGGCTGCGTCATTTATGCCAGCAGATATCAGACAATAATCAGGATGTTCTTCCAGCAAAGGCTGTGTACACATATCGGGACTTTGTTCACTCTCAACAGTCAGCGAGGAGAACATATAATAATATATCTCCTTGCTATTTGCTCCCCCCTTCCCTCGGGAAAGGACCTTCACTGGCATGTGTAGTTTATCTGCAAGCATGGATTGCAAAACAGAATCCCGATTCAATTGGTAGTGGAACATACTCCAACTATCCCCTATCACGACAACCCTTAACGTATCATCCTGACGCTGTTTTACCTGATATGGCTGTTGTTCTTCTGCAGGAGCCAAAACAGAATAACACCAAATATAGAAACATGAAACAACTGTCACAATGCTTCCCAAAACACCTATGATTATCCATTTTCTTTTCATAGACATGCTAACAGCACACATTTTCAATGCAAAGATATGCAAAAAAAATCAGAAAATGACCGATACGTCAAAATAATTCCTATGTCATTTAAAAAATATTTTGTATATCGTCGCAAAAAATTGATACCTACTACCATCTTATCTTTTTGATACTTTTTTAAGAATCTTACACTTTTTCCTTTATCACTCTTATTATCAGAGTTTTAAGTTGCGTGTAGGTGGTTTTCAATCTTACACTACCTACACTAAAGTAAAACAAGTTGTTTTACTTTCTTTAAGGCAGGTTCTCCATTCATTAAAGCCGGGTAAACAACAGTAAAACAACTTGTTTTACTTTAATAACATTTCCTTTCATGTCATCATCCGTTAAATAATGCCAAATAATAGAGGGGAATTTATATTATTACAATTATAATTATTATATTTGCAATAAAATCATGCGCGTATGGCAAAAGAGGTAAAGGTCAACAACCCTTTTATTGTCGGTAAATACTTGTCAGACAAGTATTTCTGTGACAGGCAAGAAGAGACGGAGTTCCTACGGAAACAGATTGTAAACGGTAGGGATGTGGCATTGATATCACCACGCCGACTTGGGAAGTCAGGGTTGATACAGCATTTCTTTGCACAAAATGATATCAAGGAGAAATATCACGTTTTTTTTGTCGACATCTATGCCACAACTTCATTGGCCGAATTCGTCTATACATTAGGAAAGGAAATCTATGAACAGTTAAAGCCACAAAGCACGATATGGAAAGAAAAATTCTTCCAAATCATTACATCGTTCCGTGTGGGTTTCAAACTTGATGCCATGTCTGGAGCACCCTCTTTTGATTTAGGGCTTGGGGACATCCAGATTCCACAAACTACCTTGGATGAAATATTTGCATATATAGATGAGTCCGACAAGCCCTGCATCATAGCCATTGACGAGTTTCAGCAGATTGGAGAATATCCAGAGAAGAATGTGGAAGCACTATTGCGCACCAAGATACAAAAGTGTCATCGTGCACAGTTTATCTTCTCTGGCAGCAAACGTCATGTGATGAGCAATATGTTCAACTCGCCATCAAAGCCCTTCTACCAGAGTGCGATTAGCATGGGATTGGAGCCTCTGCCTATCGATATATATGCAGACTTTGCCAACCGTCTATTTGATGAGAGAGGCAAGCATATTAAGCGTGAAGCCATAGAACAGGTTTGGCGATTGTACGATGGTTACACTTGGTTCGTACAAATGATTATGAACGAGCTCTTTGCGTTGACCAATGTCGACGAGACATGCCTGGCAGACAGGATTGACGAAGCTCGGTGGAATGTGATAATGGCACAAGAGCAGAGTTACAAAGACCTGCTGTCGAAACTTTCTCCCCGGCAGAAAATGGTGTTACAGGCTATTGCCAAGGAGGGCGTTGCACAAAACATTACCTCTGGAAAGTTTATCAAGAAATACAACCTCAATTCCGCGAGTTCCATACAATCTGCGGTAAAACTGCTATTAAAAAGCGACTTGCTTACTCAGACGGAAAAAGGCTATCGAGTTTACGACTTCTTCTTGTCGGAATGGTTGGCTACTGTTTACTAAAAAGTTGGGTGATATGAGAGTAATATGTGATGCCCCAGGTCAGACGTGCAACCGGCTATGGACCTACGTGGCCAGTGTTGCCCAGTGTATAGCTGAGCACAGACGGATGGTCATCATCTTTTTCGACTGGACCATCGAGGACTTCCCAGCCCTGCTGAACAGCCCGTTCATCTACTTCCCGCTGTGGCACAAATGGTACTTGGAACGCGGCAACGGGTGGAACAACTACAAGGGACTGACGTGGAAGGTCACCCATGACGAACGGTGGGACAAAGTCTTCAAGTTCCTTGGTTTCACCAAAGGCTGGCAGACCCGTACCGACACGCGCTACCTGAAACAGACACTGCCTGAGCTGAAACGCATCTTCCGCCCGAAGGACGAGATTATGCAAAAGGCAGAGGCGATGATTGCCGAACTACGACAGGAGTCTGACATGGTAGTAGGCGTACACATCCGCCGCGGAGACTACGCTACATGGAACGACGGCCGTTTCTTCTACGAGTTGGAGGACTACCGCCAGTTCATGCTGCGCATCCAGCAGCTGTACGCCGACCATCGCGTGAGCTTCTTCATCAGTTCCAACGAGGACTTCTCGCTGAACATCTTTGAGGGTTGCCTCTGTCGCCGCTTCGGGAAGGAACCGTCGGGTGCTATTCTCGACCTCTACACGCTCTCCCTGTGTGACCGCATCATCGGTCCCTTCAGCAGCTACTCCCGCTGGGCATCGTTCATCGGCGAAGTCCCTCTTTGTTACTTGGAGACAAGAGAGCAACAATTCTCTGAGGATAGTTTCTCGAAGATTGTCGACTACTTCCACTTTGAAAACGGCAAGGAAATCTTAGACTGGTAAGTTTCATGAAGATAGCTATCCTGACATCTGGCATCCTGCCCGTTCCTGCCGTACAAGGGGGAGCAGTGGAGACGCTTGTCGACTTCTATCTGGATTACAACAACCGTCACCAACTGCACGATATCACCGTCTACAGTGTGTGGCATCCCGCCGTAGAAACACATCCGGCATTACAATCTGCCGTGAACCACTATATATATATAAAGGTGGACGGCTGGTGGAAGAAGATAAAGAAAAAAGTCTATCAGGCCAGCCACGGCAAGGAGTACTACCACTACACCATCGAGTATTACCTGCGTAAAGCCCTCCAGCACATCCGCACCCAGCAGTACGATGTCATCCTGATAGAGAACCGGCCCGGCTACGCGCTGAAGCTCAAGGATGTCACGGACGCCCGACTGGTGTACCACCTCCACAATGAGAAACTGAGCACCCAGGTGGAACGCTATCAGGAGATATACGATGCCGCAAGCAGCATCCTCACCGTTTCAGACTACATCAAGTCATGCGTGCAGACCATCAACCCGCAGGATACCAAAACCCAAACCGTCCACAACGGCATTGATTTGCAGGCATTCCGACAAATACCAGCCAAACGGCCCATAGAATTCAGTACAGACGACTTCCTATTAGTATATAGCGGTCGCGTCAACCGCGAAAAGGGCATCATGGAACTTGTCGAAGCCTTGGCATTGCTAAAAGAATATACACACATCAAACTGTTGGTAATAGGCGGTTCGTTTTATGGCAATGCCACACACGACGACCCCTTTATGCGCGAGTTAAAAGCGAAGGCAGCACCCCTGCAAGACCGTATCATCTTCACGGGTTTCATACCATATGCCAACATCCCCAGCTACCTCAGCATGGCCCATGTTGCCGTGATTCCTTCCGTCTGGGACGACCCCTTCCCCACCACCGTACTGGAGGCACAGGCGATGGGACTGCCCATCATCACGACGCGTCGTGGAGGAATCCCGGAAGAGGTAACCGAAGAGCAAGCATTTCTGCTGCCAACAGATGAGCACTTGGTTGACAACCTCGCCAAAGCCATTCTCGACCTCTATGAGCATCCTGAGAAGCGGGAGCAGATGGGCAAGGCGTCGCTGGAACGCTCCAAACTGTTCGACAAAGAGACATACGCCCGGAATTTCTTTAAAGCGTTAGAGCCATGAAAAAAGTCTGCTTCCTCGTTGATTCGATATTCACGTTTGGCGGCGTGCAGCGGGTGACGGCTGTTCTGGCCAAGGAACTGGCGAAGGACTACGACGTGACCATCGTCACCTTCGACCGCCCAGACTCGAAGGACACCACGCTATACGGGCTGTCCGAAGCGCCTATCAAATACCGCTTTTTCAGCTATCCTTCCGTTGGAAAGCTGAAGAAGCAATTGTGCAGGGCCTATAGCGGACTGTACCGGAAGGCCCGGCTGCAAGGGCGCTTCGCCTCCAATCTCTATGCCCACAGTTCGTTCTCTTCCGAGTTGCGCACGGCACTGGCCGACGAGTTGCGACAAGGACACTATGACACCGTCGTTGGCGTTCATGCCCCCCTCGCAGCACGGTTGGCCACCCTGATGCCAGCGTTGCCCGGCGTCCGCTGTGTCGGATGGGTTCACAACTCCTTCGAGGCACTCTTCAGTGCTACCTCACGCTACATCGGTCCTGAGTTGCAGCGACACTATGTCTACCAGTTCCGCAAGCTCCACGCCACGGTTCTGCTGTGCCAGCACGATGCCGACAGCTATGATGCCTACGACAAGCTGTTTGCTCCAACCGTCATCTACAATCCGCTGACACTGATACCCGGCAAGCCGTCAGCAGGCGACTCCAAGCGCTTCCTGGCCGTGGGCCGTTTCTCCCCGCTGCACAAGGGCTTCGACCTGCTGATAGATGCCTTCCACCTGTTTGCGCAGAAGGATTCAGCATGGACGCTCGACATCGTTGGCGAGGGAGAGGAAGAAGAGATGTACCGCCAGAAGATAGCCCAGTACGGACTTGGGGGGCGCATCGTGATACATCCTTTCACCAACGACATCCAGGCATATTATTCGCAAGCACAGGTCTATGTGCTCTCCTCACGATGGGAGGGATTCGGCCTCGTATTGGTAGAGGCGATGGCCCACGGCCTGCCAGTCGTATCCAGCGACCTGCCGACAAGCAAGGAAATCATGGGCGGCTTTGGCCTCTATTTCCAGAACGGCAATACGGAAGAACTGGCCGAAAGGCTGCACGATGCCACCCGCATTGACTGGAAAGCGAAGTCGTCGGAAGCCTTCACCATCGCCCGCCGGTTCGACTTGTCGCAAATAGCCGCGCAATGGCAGAAGATTCTCTGAGTTGTACTTGGGGGACATCGAGCACCGTTTTCAAAGGCTCTACTGCAGGCAGTTCTGATAGAGTTTGAGCAGTTGCTCGGCTGTCTTCCGCCAGGAGAACAGCTGGGCGCGGTCCAGGCCGACCTGGCGCTGGCGGGCGTAGAAGGCGGCGTCGGTCTCCAGGCGCAGCATCATGGCCGTCATCTCGTCGCTCGACTCGGGGTTAACGAGGATGGCGTCGGGACCGCCTATCTCGGGCATTGACGAGGTATTGCTGGTGATGACGGGCGTACCGCAAGCCATGCCTTCGAGCAGGGGAATGCCGAAGCTCTCGCGCAGTGACGTGTAGAGGAAGGCAAAGGCGTTGTTGTAGATATAGGGCAGGTCGCTGTTGACGATGTATCCGGGCATAACGATGTTTTCGCGGATATTCTCAATGTGATTGCGCTCGATGATGCCGTTCAGGTAGGCCGGGTCGAGGTCGGCCATGAGCAGCTTGCGCTTGACGGCAGACTGGCGGAGGTAGTTGGAGTAGGCCACCAGCGTGCGCTCGGTGTTCTTCTTGGGATCGGTATTGCCGAGGAAGAAGAAGTAGCCCGGCTCGGCGATGTACTTGCGGAAGATGCCGTCCTTGTCGTCCACGGGGCGGAACCAGTCGTTGTAGCCGTTGTAGATCATCGCCATGCGCTCGCGGGGAATGGCCAGCTTGCGGATGATGTTCTCCATCTCGAAGTTGGAGACGGTGATGATGCGGCGGCATTTGTCCAGTATGCGCGGCACGTCCAGCCGGCGGTAGAGCCAGCCGAGGTTCTGGTAGAGCGAGTGGTTCTGCTTGTCGCGGGGTTCGAGGAAGATGATGTCGTGCAGCGTCAGCACCAGCGGGATGTCGCACCAGATGGGGGCGGTATTGCTGGTGCAGTGCAACAGCTGGACACCGTAGCGGCGGGCAGCCCGAGGCAGTGCCCACTGCTCCCAGAGCGGATAGGAGGGACACTTGAGTTCCACGACGTGCACGTTGGCCGTACTCTCCAGGCAGGGGTCGTCGCCGGGTTTCACAAAGACGTAGTACTGGTTCTCCAGGTCCATCTGCTGGAGCTCCCTGATTTCCTGCAGCACCACATAGTCCATGCCGTGCTTGTTCTTGCGGAATATCCGCTGTGCCTCAATACCGATAATCATAACACGTTAAACATTGAACGTTGAACATTGAACGACGAATGACAAATGACGAATGACAAAATTAAAAGAGAACAAAAATCTTCAAAAATCTTTCAATAATAACCCCACTGAGCTATTAATGTCAGATTTTTGAAGATTTCTTATCGCTATGCCTCGTGTTTTAGAAGAAAAGGTAGCGGTTGTCCTTAATTTCAGCCTTCTGGTAGAGCTCGTTCATGAAGCGGCTAGCAGCCTGCAGAGCCTGCTGCTGCAGCTGAGTCTGCTGCTGCTTGGCATCGAACTTGCTACCCTCACGCTCCTTCTTGGAGAGCACCTGGAACAGGTAGGCAGCACCATTACCCTTGACGACGGCAGGACTGAACTGACCAGCCTTGACAGCAGCCACGGCACCACTCAGGGCGGGCTCGCTGGCACCGGCAGCCTGTACGAAAACAGGAGCGGCGAAAGTAATCTGGCGGACGCTGTCAACCGTAGCACCCTTAGCCTTAGCGGCGGCGATATCCTTCACGCCAGCCAGCTTCTCGGCAGCCTTGGCAAACTTCTTGTCGTTGATGACCTCCTGCTTCACCACATCCTCCATATCGGCGAGGTCACGGTAGCCTGCGGGATGTATCTTGGTCAGGGCAACAACCAGTAAGTGGTCGTTGCTGCCGCACTCGTAGAGCGGAGAGACTTCACCAGCCTTGGCGTCGAAAATCCACTTCATCGTCTCACGGGTAGCACGCAGACCTGCCACATTGTGCTCAGAATTGAAGATATCCTTGCGCTCCTGTACCTTCAGACCGAACTTCTGGGCGTTCTTCTCCAAGTCCTCCAGCGTCTTGTTCTCGCTGACATACTGGCTGAAGTTATTATAAGCCTGAGAATAAGTGTCCTTCGAGAAGTCGATGGTATGCTTCACGACAGCCACGTCATACTTGTCGACCATAGCACGGCGGGCGGTAACTTGCAGGATGAGGTTGCCCTGCGACATCTCGACATTCTTGGTCTCACCGGCACCAAGCGTGTTGATAGAGGTAATATAGAGCTTGCTGTCAGCATCGAGCGACTGCGAACGTTCATACATGGCAGAGGTCATCCACTGCTTCTCGCCGGTCTGACCATACTTCTTGGCCAAAGCCTCGAAGTCGGCACCACCCTGTACAGCTTTCAAAATGCTGTCGGCACGCTGCTTAGTAGCATCGGGCGTCTCGGCAGCCACCTGGATAAGACGGAACTCCACAGAGTCGGGCTGCTGGCTCTTGCCGATGAACTTCACCACGTTGAACGAGTTGTCGTACTTGCTCTCGAAGGGAGCAGACACCTGACCAATCTGCATAGAGTCAATCTTGGCGGCCACGTCGGGCGACAGTGCACTACGGGTAACAGCCATACCAACGTATGGCAGCTGAGAGTGAGCCTTGCGCACCACCTCGGCGGGAGCCTGACCTGCCTCAAACTGCTGCTTGGCCTCGTTCATCGTCTTCATCAACTCAGCACGGTCGGCGGCAGAAGCCACCACCTGGAAGTCGACGTACTTGATGTCGCGGCTCTCGAAAATCTGCTTAAACATCTCCTTCTGCTCGTTGTACTTTGCCTTCAGATCGGCATCGCTGACCTCAACCTCGGTATCCTTAATGCTGGTATAGGGAACAGCTGCCAATAGGATGTCGCTCTCCTGATTCTGAGCCTCAAAGGCCATCTTGGCAGAAACAGGGTTGGAGATAAGGCACTGAGCCAACAGCGTCTGATATTTCTGAGCCAGCGTCTGCTGACGGAGGTTCTTCTCCATGAACTTCCAGTAGTTGTAGATCTTCTGGTACTGCTCAGCCATCTCACTACCGGCCTGCTGGGCCTTCTTGTAGTCGGCGAGGAACTTGGTGAGCTGCGTCACATCGAAACGACCTGTCTGCTGGTTGACGAACGGAGTCTGAGCCAACATGGGGTTGGTACCAGCCTTGAGGATATTCTGCAATTCCTCGTCGGTAACCGTAAGACCCAACTTCTCGGCTTCCTGCTCCAGGATGGTCTCGTTGACAAACTGCTGCCAAACCTGATCCTTCACCTGGTTAAGCTCGTCCTCAGACAGATTGTCACGACCCTGCGACAACTTGAGGACGTCCTGATACTCGTCGACGAGAGACTGGAAGTCCTGAACTGAAATTTTCTTACCTAACACTTCGCCTACTTGCTGACGGCGCTCGTTGCTTGTAGCTTCACACGAACGGAACATTTCTTCGGCAATGAATGCAAAAAGGGCCAGACCAATCACCGTAGCGAGTACTGGTCCCCAGCTTCTGATTTTTCCAATTGCTGCCATTTTTTATTGCTTATTTTTTATTTTTATTTATTATTTTCGAAATTCAGCCTGCAAAATTACAAAATAATTATGAATTACACCATACGAATTATGAATTATTAATTATTTTCAGCCTTACAAGCTCTATTTTTGTCATTGTATTCTTGACAATCTTGAATTCATAGCGCCCAATCTTCACCACTTCGTTCAGTTTCGGGAACGACTGGTACTCATGCAGGATGAGTCCGCCAATGGTCTTGTAGTCGTCACTTTCGGGCAATTCCAAGTCGAAGAGTTCGTTGACTTTCTCTATCTCCAGACGCGCAGACAGCATGTACTCTCCGTCTGCCAGCTGCTTCGATACATATTTCTGGCTATCGTGCTCGTCCTCGATGTCGCCAGTAATTTCCTCAACGATGTCTTCTAACGAGACGATGCCACTGGTACCACCGAACTCATCGACGACAACACCCAACGATTTCTTTTGCTGCAGGAAGATGTGCATCAGCTTGCGTGCTGCCATCGTCTCCGGCACAAAGGGCATCTGCTGGATATGCTTCGAGATGTTGGTAAAGCGCCGGAACAGTTCCAGCGAGTGGATATAGCCCACAATATGGTCGATGTCGCCACGATAGACAATCAGTTTGCTGTGACCACTTTCAATGAACTTCTGACGCAGTTCTTCAACGGTGCAGTCCTCGATGTCGACAGCTTCTATCTCCGTACGCGGCACCATACAGTCGCGCACCTTGGTATCGGCAAAGTCGAGGGCGTTCTGGAACATTTCCACCTCGTCCTCTATCTGGGCATCGTCAGCAGCGTTGTCGATGCTCGACTGCACCAAGTAGTCAAGGTCGACTTTCGTAAACGCCCTGTCTTCCACCTCCTTGGGTATTTTCACGCCGAAGATGCGCAGCAATCCTCTGGACAGCAGCGTTGCAAAGCGCGAAATGGGATAGAGCACCACGTAGCAGACGTATGCCGGCAGGGCAAAAAACGTCAGCAAGCTGTTAGCCTTGGCCTTGAAGATGGTCTTTGGCAGAAACTCTCCCGTAAAGAGCACGATAAGCGTCGAGAGCAACGTGTCGCAAGTAACACGGGCTCCATCGCTAAGCGGTTCAAACAACGTCGCATCGAAAATCTTGGCAAACAAAATACCATACACCACCAATGCGATGTTGTTTCCCACCAACATGGTGGAAATGAAATTATGAGGATGAGTGAAAAACACATCCAGCGCCCGCTGCGACAGTCCGTTCTTGTCACGGTCCATCTCTGCCCGCAGGCGATTACTTGACACAAAGGCTATCTCCATTCCCGAGAAGAATGCCGACAGCAGCATCGTGATGATGATTCCTATGATGAGATGCGTCATGGTGTCGTATAATTAGTCTTTTGTGTGGCCTTATGGCGGGTGGCAGCCTGACGTTGTGGCGGTGGCGGCAGCGTGCTGTCAACCTGTTGCGTCTGCTGGTTCTGCGAACTCTCCATGTCTTCCGACTGGAACGAACCCACACTGTTAGTCACCTGGTAGTGTGCCATGCGTTCGTCACTACGGAAGTAGGTGCCCTGAAGCGTGCGCTCAGGCGTCACCACTTTGGAGAATTTATGCGAATAGAATTCATGCTTGAAACCGTCCCAGAACAATTCCTCGCTATCAAACACTAGTCCATTGACATTCCGGATATGCACGCGGCCACGCAGTTCCCACAGTTTCTGCTGGTCGTAATACCATGCCGTATCGGCATTGATATAGGCCTCGACATGGAACTTTTCGTCAAACTGTTCGAGGAAGATGCCCTTTTCGAAGGTCCAACGTGACGGATGTCGGATGGTGTTGACATCCCAGCGTTCGGTGACAATCTTGTATTTGATGACACCCGAGTCGCTGATGAGCGTGTTAACGCCATAGCTGGTCATCATCGATGCCGAGTCCTGTTCGCGTATGGCCGGTGCCGTATGCGTTTTCTGCTCACTACACGCAGCGAGCAGGACAAAGAAAAGGAAGAATATGGTTAGTCGACTTTCCATTTTGCGAACCAACGCTCATTGAATGTCAGACCGATATTGATGCGGAAGCAATCCTCTTTAATCAGATTCTTGGCAGACGTATGTACCCATTGGGCACTAATGTTCAGCGACGTACGGTTATTCCAGGAATTGACAATAGGGATGCCAAAGCCGGCACTTACGCCAATTTCCGTAGGACCGTCCTGCGCTCCTATTTTATAATAAGGTGTAGCATACGAGGCACCAATACGGTAGTGTACACGGTTGAAGAAGCGGCGACTCTCACGATTGGGAATCCAGTCAGCACCCACTGCCACCTGATGGCGGTCCATCAAGAGACCAGAAGCCAACTCGTATTTCTTGTTCGTCTCGTTGACCTGCGGAATATCTATGTCGCCCCACTTCTGCAACATATAGTCAACGCCCACCGTCAGGCTGTTCTTGTGGAGCAGCGACACGCCTCCACCAAAAGTGTAGGGCAGACGGAAAGCGTTAGACACGGTATCAGCATTCGATACCGACACACCGGTCTGCGTATTCGTAGTAGTCGTCTTCAAAATGGCGTCGGCACCCAACTTATGACCAATGCCTGCTGTGGCACCAATAGTCAGCCGGTCATTCTTGCCGACCTTCATCGTCCACTGCGCACCCAGGTCCAGTTTCCAGTTTTGCACCTCAGCAGAATAGTTCTTCTGCAGTGTGTTGGCATAGCTGTCACTAAGAACGTTTGACACCGTACGGTCGTACCCGCCCCAGAGATAGGAGAAGTTGGCACCGATGGAGACACCCTTGGCGAACTCCCAGCCAAGTCCTAAGAAAGCCTGACTGAAACCTCCGCTACCTTTATAAGTATTAGTATACGAGGTCGTGCCATTTCCCGGTGCTGAGCTTATGCGCTGGCTGCTGGAGTAATTGTAGCCGATATTGGTATACGGGACGATACCAATCGTAGCACCCACCTTAGGCAACAGGCGGAACAACGCCACGGCATAGTCGAAATCGGCTGCCTTCCGGTTCATCTTGTTACCGCCTTCCGTGAAGTGCGAGAACTGTCCCGAGACGCCCATATCGATGACCATCGTCAGCGAGTCTACACCCGAATAGGAAGCAGGATTGATGATGTTGGGCTGCTTGCTGTCACGCAACCCGATGCCCACGCCGCCCATGCCGCGTCCCATACCCAGCGACTGGTTAGCGAGCGTGCCTAATCCAAACTGACTGTATGGAGAGAGCGTATTGCTGATCTGAGCCGTTGCTGCAAGGGCTACAAGGCTGGCCAGCATACTGCCAAATATTCTTTTTTTCATTGCGTTCTGTATATACAATTCGTTTTTTGCGCTGCAAAGGTAGTGCAAACCAAGCGAAAAACCAAATTATAGTCTACAAAAAAACTAAAATTTACCTTACAATCCCTATCGCACCGTATGCAAAATAAATGAAAAATAATGATGGA
Organism: uncultured Prevotellaceae bacterium; assembly: GCA_902765585.1. Taxonomy (GTDB): domain Bacteria; phylum Bacteroidota; class Bacteroidia; order Bacteroidales; family Bacteroidaceae; genus Prevotella. The sequence goes on along the minus strand of CACXAG010000036.1, from coordinate 15,764 downwards.
AACGCACGATAAGTGGAAAATTTACAGTACTTTTGCAGCGTGAAACGTTTCAAGACCACTTTTTCTATACTCACCAACGTGCTGCTGATGCTGTTTCTGACGGCACCGGCAGGGCTTTCTGCACAGGAGTCACACGTCGAGGCGATAGCCGAAGATACAATCGCCAATCCGATGGACTCAGTGGAGATCAGCCTGCTGACCTGTCAGCCGCACGATGAGGTTTACAGTCTGTACGGCCATACCGCCATACGACTCCAAGACCATCGCAAGAAGGGTTTCGACTACGCCTTCAACTATGGTGTATTCAACTTCAAGGCCCCGTTCTTTGTAGCACGCTTTGTCTTCGGGCTGACCGACTACGAGCTGGGGGCATATCCCTACTCCCTGTTTCTGCAGGAGTACCAGCATTTCGGCAGCATGGTGACCGAACAGGTGCTCAACCTAACACCAGAGGAAAAGGCCCGACTGTATGCGGCGCTGATGGAAAACATCAGGCCTGAGAACAGTGTCTACCGCTACAACTACTTCTACAACAACTGTACGACGAAGGCTCGCGACATCATTGAACAATGCATCAGCGGAAAGATAGAATACGCTGAAAGAAAGGATTATACGCCCACCTACCGTGATATGGTTCACGAGATGACACGCAACAATCCGTGGGCCAGCTGGGGCAACGACCTGCTGCTGGGCATCAAGGCCGACCAAGCCACCGACCAGCGCCAGCAGGAGTTCCTGCCCGGCCACCTGATGTACGACTTCGACCACGCCCAGATTTACGAGAACGGCACCTACCGCCCATTGGTCAAGGAGCGCCGCCTGGCCCTGCCGGCTGGTGTGCAGCTGGTGCAGCAGGGATTCCCACTGACACCCCTGCAGTGCTTCATGGCGCTGCTGGCGCTGGGCGTCATTCTCTTTGTCGCAGAATGGAAGAAGCAGAAGGCGTTCCTGCTGTGGGACGTATTGCTGATGACCGCGTCGGGCATCATTGGACTGATGCTGTTCCTGATGCTCTTCTCGCAGCACCCCACCGTAAGCCTCAACCTGCAAATCATCCTGTTCAACCCCATCCACTGGCTCTGCCTGTGGTCTGTCATCAAGGGACGCGGCAGACGCTACTGGCAGGTGACAGCCGTGCTTGCCGTGCTCTTCCTGGCAGGCGGACTGCTCCAGTCGTATGCCGAGGGGCTCTGGTGTTTGGCACTATGTTTGCTCTTACAATGTATCATTCATCTCAAACTGTACTATAAGAAGTGAATAGAAACCGTTATATATACATCACGCTGCTGACCCTGTTGGGATTCAGTGCAGAGACCACGGCACAGGCCGTCAGACAGGTGCCGCAACTGGTGGTGACCATTGCCATCGACCAGCTACGCACCGACCAGTTGGAGACCTATGCCCCACTCTACCAGTCGGGCGGGCTGAAACGCCTATTGACAGAGGGATTGGTGTATGGATGGACCGCAACACGCTGCGCCCACTGACCATCGTCAGCGACAATCAGCGCAGGCTGTCGCCCCAACAGTTGTCGACGTCGACGCTGGGCGATGAGCTGAAGATTGCTACTGACGGACTGGCCAAGGTATTCACCTTCGCCACCGATGCCGAACGTGCCATTTTGTCAGCGGGTCATGCCGCCGACGGCAGCGTATGGCTCAGCAACGGCAAGTGGAATATCGCCCCGTGCTATCAGCCCGAGAACCAGTGGCTGTCGTGGTACACCCGCCAATATCCACCCACGGAGGACGTCAACAGGAGCGTGACGGAGATAGCCGTCAAGTGTGTCGAGCAGTCGGGCATCGGCCAGGACGACAAGACCGACCTGCTCTGCGTGTCATACAGCGTGCAGCAGGACGAGATGAGCTACAAGCTCTTGGACGCCCATATCGCCATACTCGTCAGCAACATCTACCGCCGCCTGCCCAAGGACCGCGTGCTGTTTGTGCTGACAGGCACCGGTGCCCAGGAGGAAGAGCGCGAGGGCGACAACGAGCGCTACCACATCCCGACGGGCAAGTTCAACATCACGCGCACGGCCAACCTGCTGAACATGTACTTCGGTGCCATCTACGGCTCCGACAATTACGTCGAGACGTGCTACCAGAACCAGATATTCCTGAACCACAAGCTCATCGACAAAAAGAATATCAAGATGGGCGACCTGCTGCGGTTGGCGCAGGAGTTCCTGTTGCAGATGTCGGGCGTGCGCAACGTCTACACGTCCACACAGCTGACGACCAGCGACAGCGAGCTGCTGCAACGCATCCGCAACGGCTTCAACATCGAGAAATGCGGTGACCTGCTCATCGACGTCGCCCCCGGCTGGCAGTTGGTGAACGAGACCACCCAGACCACGACGACATCGCGCGTAAGCAATATCCCCTTCCCCATCATCTTCTTTGGCGCCGGCATCAAGGCCGGGCGCGTGGAGTCGACGGTCACTGTCGACCGCATAGCCCCCACCGTGTCGCGTGCCATCCGCATCCGAGCCCCCAACGCCTGCTCGGCAGAACCGCTTTTTTAAAAGTAAAAAAGTAAAAAAGTAAAAAGGTAAAGCAGAAGTACGGAAAATATTTCGTACCTTTGCACCCGCTTTATTATATAATAAGGTGTGCGAAAGCAATAAATAGTAAAATAGTAAATTGTCAAATAGTTAAATAACAATATGAATTTCAACAAAGTACTACGCTCGTTGTTCGGCGACAAGGCGTCGCGTGACAACAAGCTCATCCGCCCCTTCGTAGAGAAGGTAAAGGCCGTATATCCTGAGATGCAGAAGCTCTCGAACGACGAGCTCCGTGAGCGCACCAAGAAGTTGCAGCGCCAGGTTCAGGACTCCGCCAACAAGCAGAAAGAAGAGATAGAACGCCTGAAGGCCACCATCGAGGAGACGCCCATTGACGAGCGTGCCGACATCTTCGCACAGATTGACAAGCTGGAGAAGGAAGTGCTCGACATCTACGAGGACGCCCTGAACGAGGTGATGCCCGAGGTGTTTGCCATCGTCAAGGATACCGCCCGCCGCTTTGCCGAGAACGAGGAGACCATCGTCACGGCTACCGACTTCGACCGCGAGCTGGCTGCCGACCCGCGCAAGGACTTCGTCACCATCGACGGTGACAAGGCCATCTACCACAACCACTGGACGGCCGGCGGCAACGACCTGAAGTGGGAGATGGTACACTACGACGTACAGCTCTTCGGCGGCGTCGTGCTGCACCAGGGAAAGATTGCCGAGATGGCTACTGGTGAGGGTAAGACGCTCGTCGCCACCCTACCCGTGTTCCTGAACGCCCTGACGGGCAACGGCGTCCACGTCGTGACCGTCAACGACTATCTGGCCAAGCGTGACTCCGAGTGGATGGGTCCGCTCTATATGTTCCACGGACTGAGCGTCGACTGCATCGACAAGCACCAGCCCAACAGCGAGGCGCGCCGCAAGGCCTACCAGGCCGACATCACCTTCGGTACCAACAACGAGTTCGGTTTCGACTACCTGCGTGACAACATGGCCATATCGCCCAGCGACCTCGTGCAGCGTGCCCACAACTACGCCATCGTCGACGAGGTGGACTCCGTGCTCATTGACGATGCCCGTACACCTCTTATTATTAGTGGTCCCGTGCCCAAGGGCGACGACCAGATGTTCGAGGAGTACCAGCCGCTGGTGGAGCGTCTTGTCGGCGTGCAGAAGCAGCTGGCCACGCAGTATCTGGCCGAGGCCAAGCAGAAGATAGCCGAGGGTATGCAGAAGAACGACAAGAAGCTGACCGACGAAGGCTTCCTGGCCCTCTACCGCTCGCACAAGTGTATGCCGAAGAACAAGCCGCTCATCAAGTTCCTCTCGGAGGACGGCATCAAGAGCGGCATGCTCAAGACCGAGGAGATGTATATGGAGAACAACAACCGCCGTATGCCCGAAGTGGTGGAACCCCTCTACTTCGTCGTGGAGGAGAAGCTAAACTCCTGCGACCTCACCGACAAGGGTACGGCATGGCTCGCCAACCAGGTGAACGACAAGGACCTCTTCGTGCTGCCCGACATCACCAGCCAGCTGTCAGCCCTGGAGGGCGACACCACGCTGAGCGACGAGGAGCGCATCAACAAGAAGGACGAGATGCTGCAGCACTACGCCGTGCAGTCGGAGCGCGTCCATACCCTGCAGCAGCTGCTGAAGGCCTACTGCATGTTCAACAAGGACGACGAGTACGTGGTCATCGACGGCGAGGTGAAGATTGTGGACGAGCAGACGGGCCGCATCATGGAGGGCCGCCGCTGGTCGGACGGACTGCACCAGGCTGTGGAGGCCAAGGAGCACGTCAAGGTGGAAGCTGCCACGCAGACCTTCGCCACCATCACCCTGCAGAACTACTTCCGCATGTACCACAAGCTGGCCGGTATGACGGGTACCGCCATCACCGAGGCCGGTGAGTTGTGGGACATCTACAAGCTGGACGTGGTGGAGATTCCCACCAACCGTCCCGTCATTCGCGACGACATGGACGACCGCATCTACAAGACGGCCCGCGAGAAGTACAAGGCCGTCATCGAGGAGGTGGTTCGCCTGCGCAACAGCGGACGCCCCACGCTGATTGGTACGACCAGCGTCGAAATATCCGAGTTGCTGAGCCGCATGCTCGACATGTATGTCAACCCCGAAACGGGCAAGCGCGAGGGCATACCCCACCAGGTGCTGAACGCCAAGCTGCACCAGAAGGAGGCCGACATCGTGGCCCTGGCCGGTCAGTCGACCAACGGCAAGGGTGCCGTGACCATCGCCACCAACATGGCTGGTCGTGGTACGGATATCAAGCTGTCGCCCGAGGTGAAGGCTGCCGGCGGTCTGGCCATCATCGGCACCGAGCGCCACGAGTCGCGCCGTGTGGACCGCCAGCTGCGCGGTCGTGCCGGACGTCAAGGCGACCCGGGCTCGTCGCTGTTCTTCATCTCACTTGAGGACAAGCTAATGCGACTGTTCGGCTCCGAGCGCATCGCCACCGTCATGGACAAGCTCGGCTTCAAGGAGGGCGAAATGCTGGAGAGCTCGATGATTACCAAGCAGGTGGAGCGCGCACAGAAGAAGGTGGAGGAGAACAACTTCGGCATCCGTAAGCGCCTGCTGGAGTACGATGACGTCATGAACAAGCAGCGCACCGTGGTCTACTCGAAGCGCCGCCACGCCCTGATGGGTGAGCGCATCGGCATGGACATCTCGAACACCATCTGGGACCGCGTGGTCAACATCATCGAGACCAACGACTACGAGGGCTGCAAGGAGCAGTTCATCAAGGTCTTCGCCATGGAGTGCCCGTTCACGAGCGAGGAGTTCATCAACAAGAACCACGAGACGCTCTGCGAAGAGGTGTTCCAGGTGGCTATGGGCAACTTTAAGCGCAAGATGGAGCACGTCCAGGAGGTCGCCATGCCCGTCATCAAGCAGGTGTACGAGAACCAGGGCGCCATCTCGCCATCTACGAGCGCATCGTGGTGCCCCTGACCGACGGCCGCAAGATGTACAACATCCCCTGCAACCTGAAGGAGGCCTACGACACCGAGTGCAAGTCGGTAGTAAAAGAGTTCGAGAAGCAGATTCTGCTCCACATCATCGACGACGCCTGGAAGGAGAACCTGCGCGAGCTGGACGAGCTGAAGCACTCCGTGCAGAACGCCAGCTACGAGCAGAAGGACCCGCTGCTCATCTTCAAGCTGGAGAGCGTCAAGCTGTTCGACAACATGGTGAACACCATGAACAACCGCTCCGTCTCCATCCTGATGCGCGCCCAGATTCCCCAGATGCAGGGCGAAGTACAGGAGGCCGCTCCCGAGCAACATACCCAGCGCCAGCAGTACACCGAGTCGAAGCAGAACCTCTCCCAGGAGCAGATGACCGACCCCAACCAGGCTGCCGCCGCTGCCCAGGACACCCGTGCCCAGCAGCCCCGCACGCCCATCATCAAGGACAAGCTGCCCGGCCGCAACGACCCCTGCCCCTGCGGCAGCGGCAAGAAGTTCAAGAACTGCCACGGAAAGGGTTTAGTATGATTAAGATAGACAACCTCAAGAAGACGTTCGGCGATACCGTTGCCTGCGACATCCCCACGTTCACCGTCAACGACGGCGAAATACTGGGCCTCGTCGGCAACAACGGCGCCGGCAAAACCACCCTCTTCCGCCTACTGCTCGACCTGCTGCAGGCCGACGGCGGCAGCGTGGAGTACGTCTTCGCCACGGTGCCCGACACGGATGCGTCGGGCCCAGCCGCCATCAACCCCGCCGAGAGCGAGGCCTGGAAGCAGCACGTCGGCGCCTACATCGACGAGGGCTTCCTCATCGACTTTCTCACCCCCGAGGAGTTCTTCTCCTTCCTGGGCAAGGTGTCCAACATGAAGCAAGCCGAGGTCGACGAGCGCCTGGCGCAGTTCGAGCGCTTTGCCAACGGCGAAATCTTCGGCCAGAAGAAACTCATCCGTAACCTCTCCGCCGGCAACAAGATGAAGGTCGGCATCATCTCCGCCCTCTTCCGCCAGCCCCAGACCGTCATCCTCGACGAGCCCTTCAACTTCCTCGACCCCACCAGCCAAGTGCTCCTCAAGCACCTGCTGAAGGACTATGCCGAGCAGACCGGCAGCACCGTCATCATCTCCAGCCACAACCTGCAGCACACCATCGACATCTCGTCGCGCATCGCCCTGCTGGAGCACGGCGTCATCATCCGTGACCTGCCCAACGCTGAGGGCAGCGCCCGCGCCGAGCTGGAGGAATACTTCGGCGCCGAATAGAAAAATTACCGCACCGTCATGTGGAAACAGCCCTGCTTGACCTCGTACTTGACGTAGCAGCGGCCCTCCTCGCGCTTGTCGCGCAGCACCTCGGAGAGCACCCACTTCAGGGTATCGTCGCGCACGTACTGGGCCACGGGGTGGTAGCGGTTGTAGCAGATGTCAAAGGTGGTGCCGAAGAGGTGGCACGAACGCTCGGTGGCGTTCTGGTTGTGACGCTGCAACCTGGCGACGTCGTCCATGGAGCGCAACACGCTGGTGACGATGAGCTGGTTGAAGGGCACGCCCTTGACATAGAGACTGTCGTAGAAAGCCTGGCCGATGTCCTGCAACAACACGGCGGCACGGGGCACCAGATAGGGAATGCTGCTGGACAGGCGGTCGACATGGTAGTAGGGACTCTCGCCGACATAGACCAGCTCCTTCTTGCGGTTCTCGGCATCCTCACGGTCCTTGACGGGCTTCACGCCCCAGCGCTCGGCGGCGACAATCTGCACGCTCTGGCTATCGGGGAAGGCGGTCTTGTAGTTGGGGACGCTGAGAATGCGGTGGGGAGCATTGGTAGCGGATGCCAGCGGACTTTCTCCGATGCTTTGCCCGACGGCGGCATCAGCCTGTGTCTGACTGCCGCCATCCACAGCCATCATGATGCGCTTCACCCCCCAGAGCAGGGCGACAACAGTAAAGAAACCCAGAAAGAACTGGAACTTAGTCGGATGCTTCAGTTTGATGTTTTTCACCTTATTATTATTTTACCTTTTTACTTTTTTACCTTTTCGTCTTTTCGTACCAATCGCGGAGCATGCCACGGGGAATGCCGCGCCTTACAGCGGCATCGAGCACACGGCGAGCCTCTTGACGACGCTCCAGCACCAGCAGCAGGTCGACATGCGACACGACGTAGGTGGCATCATGCGGCGACAGCTGTTCGGCACGCTGCCAGTCGTAGAGGGCAGCATCGTCCTGCTTCAGCTCGCGCTCCATATTGGCACGGGCGGCATACGCCACCGCCGAATCGGGATGCTGCTGCACCAGCTGGTTCAGTTCGTCCAGCGCATCCTGCCGACGCCCCATCAGTTGCTGGACGACAGCTAACGACAGGCGAGCCTCGAAATGGTGGGGATGGTCAGCCAGCAGGTCGCGGTAGTCGTTGCGCGCCAGGTCGTAGCGGCGCAGGTGCGTGTTGGCGTAGGCACGGTAGAAGAGGGCTGCCGGATTGCGGGGGTCACGCTGCAGCACCAGCCCGTACTCGTCAATGGCATACTGCCACTGCTTCAGCTGCAGATTGAAAGCAGCCTTGCGCAGGTGCAGGTCGGTACTCCACGGCGAGGTGGCTATCTGGCGGTTGATGGCCGTGAGGCTGTCGCGGTAGTTCTGCGCCATTGCATGTTGCTGTGGCACAGCAACCCCCAGGACAGCCAGCATCAGGCCTTTGAGATATAGTCTACTATCCATTGTCCTACTTCTTTAGTTCCATACTTGGCGCCGCCCTCGACTTGGACTTCGGGGGTACGCACGTTGGCATCGAGGGAGGCGTTGACAGCCTCGCGGATGAGGGCACCCTCGCGGTTGAGCCCGAAGTGTTCGAGCAGCATGGCGGCAGAGAGAATCTGCGCCAGCGGATTGGCTATGTTCTGGCCGGCAGCCTGCGGCCAGGAGCCGTGGACGGGTTCGAAGAGCGGCGTGTGCTCACCCAGCGAACTGGATGGCTGCAGTCCCATCGAGCCGGTGATGCACGAGGTCTCGTCGGTCAGAATATCGCCAAAGGTATTTTCGGTGACGATGACGTCGAAGAAACGAGGTTCGGTGAGCACGCGCATCGAGGCATTGTCAATGAACATATAGTCGGTCGTCACATCAGGATACTGCGGTTCTATCTCCTGTGCTATCTGGCGCCACAGACGACTGCTGGCCAGAACGTTTGCCTTGTCCACCACAGTGAGGTGCTTGCGGCGCTTGCGAGCCATCTGGAAGGCCAGGTGCAGAATGCGCTCCACTTCAGGACGGGTGTAGACATTGGTGTCGAAGGCCTTGTCGTTGTCCTGGTATTTCTCGCCGAAATACATGCCGCCCGTCAGTTCGCGGATTACCACAAAGTCCGCTCCGCGCAACAGTTCCTCCTTCAACGGACTTTTATGCAATAAGCAGTCGAAGGTGGCGACGGGACGGATGTTTGCAAAAAGTCCGAGCTTCTTACGCATGGCCAGCAGTCCCGTCTCAGGGCGTACCTTGGCCGTGGGGTCGTTGTCATACTTGGGGTCGCCGACGGCAGCAAACAGTACCGCATCGGACCGCATGCAAATATCGTGCGTGCTGTCGGGGTACGGGTCGCCGCACACCTCCATGGCATGGGCGCCGCAGAGGGCTTCCTCGTAAACAAACTCGTGGTTGCACTTGCGTGCTATAGCGTCCATCACGGCAACACCTTGTTTCATAATCTCAGGGCCTATTCCATCGCCCGCCAATATCGCAATCTTTAATTTCATAATTCGTTTTCTATAATGTTTAACATCTTGAACGTAGCCTTGATGGCTGCTTCCGTCTGGTCCGCATCCAGTCCGCGGGTGCGCAGCAGACCGTCGTTGTAGTGCCACGAGATGACCGTCTGCACCAGGGCGTCGGTACGACCGCCGGGCGGAATGCTGACCTGATAGTTGGCCAGGATGGGGAACGTGCGGTTGAGGTACTTTTTGTAAATGTAGCGCATGGCCTTGACGAAGGCGTCATATTGTCCGTCGCCCGTCGCGCCGGCCTCATACTGCTGACCGTTGATTTCCACCCGCACGTTGGCACCGGGCTTCAGTCCATAGGCCGTGGACACCATATAACTGATGAGTTTCACTTTGTCCTCGCTGCCGTCGTGCTTCAGGACGTCGGAGACGATATACGGCAAGTCCTCCTGTGTCACAATTTCCTTTTTGTCACCCAGCTCGGTGATACGTTCCGTCACGCGCCGCGTCTGTTCGGGCGTCAGCTCCAGTCCCAATTCTTCCAGGTTCTTGGCAATATTCGCACGTCCAGAATTCTTGCCCAAGGCATATTCGCGCTTGCGACCAAAGCGCTCGGGGATGAGTTCGTTGTAGTAGAGGCGGTCCTTCGAGTCGCCGTCGGCATGCACGCCAGCCACCTGCGTAAAGACATTCTCACCCACGATGGGCTGATTGGGAGCCACGCTGATGCCGCTAAAGCTCTCGACCATTCGCGAGAGATCGTTCAGCTGACTCTCGACGATGTTGGTCTTGGCGTGAAACTGGTCCTTCAGGATAGCCTGTACGCTGGCCAGCGGAGCATTGCCACACCGCTCGCCCAGTCCGTTGACGGTGACGTGCAGTCCGCGGGCACCGCTGAGCACGGCAGCCAGCGAATTGCTGACCGCCAGGTCGTAGTCGTTATGGGCATGGAAGTCGAAGTGGACGTCAGGGTAGCGCTTCATCATCTTGCGGAAGTACTCGATGACCTGCAGGGGATTCATCACGCCCAGCGTATCGGGCAGCATAAAACGTCTAATAGAGGTGAGAGATGAGTGGTGAGAGGTAAGTGCGTCCATCAACTGGTAGACGTATTCGGGCGAGTCCTTCATGCCGTTCGACCAATCCTCTAAGTAGAGGTTGACGCTGATGCCACGCTGGGCGGCATAGTCCAGTTCGCGCTGGATGTCGCTGATGTGTTCCTCGGGGGTCTTGTGCAACTGCTGCGTACAATGCTTCAGCGAGCCCTTGGCCAGCAGGTTGACCACCTTGCCGCCACAGTCGGCTATCCAGTCGATGCTCTGTCCGCCGTCCACGAATCCCAGCACCTCTACCCTATCCAACTTATCGATGGAAGCAGCATAGCGGCATATCTTGGTGACAGCCTCGCGCTCACCTTCTGACACCCGTGCCGAAGCCACCTCGATGCGGTCGACATTCAGTTCGCCCAGCAGTTTGCGCGCCATCACCAGCTTCTCGTGCGGCAGAAACGAGACACCGTTGGTCTGCTCGCCGTCGCGGAGCGTAGAATCCATAATCTCCACAAAGGGCGGGATGCGCTGGTAGCCGCTTACTTGCTGTTCTGTCCTCCGACATGAATGTAGGAGGGTGGCATTACGTTCCCATTGTTCTATCTTCTCTTTACTGCCTGTGAGGAAGTCGATATCGTCGAGACCGTTCATCAGACAATGTTTCTTATAGCCGTTGATGTCGAAGTGCTCGCTCCTGCCAGTAGCCTTGTTGGTGACGGTCTGACGGGGCAGGTCGACCTCGACCAGCGTTTTGGGGTCGTTTTGAATGGCCAAGAACAATTCCTGTAGGAAATCCTCGCTGACCTGCACGGGCAGCACGAAGTTGTTGAGCTCGTTGTTCTTGTGGATGTCGGCAAAGAACGACGAGATGACCACGCGGAAGCCATAGCCCGCAATGGCCCATGCGGCATGCTCGCGACTACTGCCCGAGCCGAAGTTCTTGCCAGCCACGAGGATGCAGCCGCTGTAGGTGGGGTCGTTGAGGACGAAATCCTCAACCACACTACCGTCTGGACGATAGCGCCAGTCGCGGAAGAGGTTGTCGCCAAAGAACTTTTCCTCCTTGGTGGTAGCCTTCAGAAAGCGGGCGGGGATAATCTGGTCAGTATCTACGTTCTCCAACGGCAGGGGCACGCAGGTCGATGTGATGATGTCGAATTTCTGTTTCATAGCAAGTCTCTTGGGTCAGTTATTACTCCTGTTACGGCGGCAGCAGCAGCCACCAAGGGCGATGCGAGGATGGTGCGTGCGCCTGGTCCCTGGCGGCCTTCAAAGTTGCGGTTCGAGGTAGAGACGGCATACTTGCCCGCAGGCACCTTGTCGTCGTTCATGGCCAGACAGGCGCTACAGCCTGGTTGGCGAATCTCAAAGCCAGCAGCTTCGAGCACTTTATCCAGCCCTTCGTCCTCTATCTGCTTGCGGACAGCCCACGAGCCTGGCACCAGCCAAGCCACCACGTTGTCAGCCTTCTTACGACCTTTAACGATAGAGGCAAAGACGCGGAAATCTTCGATGCGGCCATTGGTACAGGCGCCTAAGAACACGTAGTCAATCTTCTTGCCCAAGAGTTTCTCGCCAGCCTTGAAGCCCATATACTGCAGGGCTTTCTCAAAACCAATGGAGAGTGGTGAAAGGTGAGAGGTGAGAGGAATATTCTCCGTAATGCCGATGCCCATGCCAGGATTGGTGCCGTAGGTGATACGCGGTTCGATGTCGGCAGCGTCGTAGGACAGTTCCTTGTCAAACACGGCATCGTCGCCGCTCTTCAGCGTCTTCCAATAGGCCAGCGCCTTGTCCCAGTCGGCACCCTTGGGGGCATATTCCTTACCTTTTATATAATTAAAGGTGGTCTCGTCGGGGGCGATGAAACCGCCGCGGGCACCCATCTCGATAGAGAGATTGCAGAGCGTCAGGCGTCCTTCCATCGACATTGCGGTGACGACATCACCCGCATACTCCACGAAGTAGCCCGTAGCACCGCTGGTTGTCAGCTGCGCCATCAGATACAGCGCGACGTCCTTAGCAGTAACGCCCTTGCCAAGCTGACCATTAATCGTGATACGCATCGACTTGGGTTTCTGCTGCAGGATGCACTGGGAGGCCATCACCATCTCCACTTCCGAGGTTCCGATGCCGAAGGCCACAGCACCCATAGCACCATGCGTAGAGGTGTGCGAGTCGCCGCAGACAATGGTCATACCGGGCAGCGACAGTCCCTTCTCAGGACCCACAACATGGATGATGCCATTCGAGGGGTGCATCATGCCAAAGTGCGTCAGTCCGAAGTCGCGGGCATTCTGTTCCAGCGCATCCACCTGTTTCTTTGATACGGGGTCTTCGATGGGTTTGTCCTGGTCATGCGTCGGCGTGTTATGGTCGGGCATGCAGATAATCTGCTCAGGACGGAAACACTTCAGTCCGCGAGCCCTCATGCCGTCGAAGGCCTGGGGCGACGTCACCTCATGACAGTACAACCTGTCAATATATAGCTGTGTGGGACCGTCGTCAACGATCTGTACGACGTGCTTGTCCCATATCTTATCGAATAATGTGTTCATTCTGCTGTCCTAAACTTGTTGATACAGTCGATGTACGCTTCCACGGAAGCCGTCACGATGTCCGTATTGGCACCGAAGCCATAGTAGAGACTGCCGTCGTACTCTACCTGCATGTGTACCTTACCCACATCGTCGCTTCCCTTCGAGATGGCTTGGATGGTAAACTCCTTCAGCGTCATCTGCTTCATGATTATCTTCTTCAGGGCCTTGATGGCAGCGTCCACAGGACCGTTGCCACTGGCTGCAGCCTCGAACTTCTGACCACTGATGTCCAGTCCGATGGAGGCCACCGACTTCACGCCCTTGCCCGTCGTCACCTGCAGGAAGTCGAGCTTCACGGCATGCGTCTCCGACGTGTCGGCACCTGCCAGCATCAGCACGTCGGCATCCGTCACCTCCTTCTTCTGGTCGGCCAGCACCAGGAACTGCTCGTATATCTTGTCTATCTTATGTTCGTCGCTCACGTCCACGCCGTTGATCATCAGCCTATGCTTCAGGGCCGCACGTCCTGAGCGAGCCGTCAGCACGATGCTGTCGATGTCGATACCCACATCCTTCGGGTCGATGATCTCGTAGGTGTGGACATTCTTCAGCACGCCATCCTGATGGATGCCCGAGGAGTGGGCAAAGGCGTTGCGCCCCACGATGGCCTTATTGGGCTGGACAGGCATGTTCATCAGGCTCGACACCATTCGGCTGGTGGGATAAATCTTCATCGTGTTGATGTTCGTCTCGATATCGATGCCCTTGTGGCATTTCAGAATCATCGCAATCTCCTCCAACGAGGTATTGCCGGCACGCTCGCCGATGCCGTTGATGGTCACCTCCACCTGTCGGGCACCCGCCAGCACACCGTTCAGCGTATTGGCTGTAGCCAGGCCGAGGTCGTTGTGGCAGTGGGTGGAAATGATGCAGGCGTCGATGCCGTCCACATGCTCCTTCAGGTACTTGATTTTGTCGTAGTATTCCTGTGGCAGACAGTAGCCCGTGGTGTCAGGAATGTTGATGACGGTAGCGCCCGCCTTGATGACTGCCTCGACCACCTGCGCCAGAAACTCATTGTCCGTGCGTCCTGCATCCTCGCAGTAGAACTCCACGTCGTCCACAAAGCGCTTGGCATACTTTGTGGCGGCAACGGCCTGCTCCAGGATGTGCTCGCGGGTCGAATTGAATTTGTACTTGATGTGCTCGTCGCTGGTGCCGATACCCGTATGGATGCGCTTGTGCTTGGCATACTGCAGCGCCTCGTAAGCCACGTCGATGTCATGCTCCACGGCACGCGTCAGCGCACAGATGGTAGGCCACGTGACGGCCTTCGAAATCTCAATCACACTCTGGAAGTCGCCTGGACTCGACACTGGGAATCCTGCTTCAATCACATCCACGCCCAACTGCTCCAGGGCCTTGGCCACCTGAATCTTCTCTACCGTATTCAACTGGCATCCAGGCACCTGCTCGCCGTCGCGCAGCGTCGTGTCGAAAATAAACAATCTGTCACTCATATCCATTTACTATTTGACTATTTACCATTTGACTATTTATACGAAAAAAGCCTCTCTGCACCCGGAAGTGAGAAAGGCTCTGTATCGTTCTATCGTAAACTCTGACTATATGCAAACCCATCACTTCCGGCTACTTTTACGCAGTCGAATAATAATAATGTTGCTAATCAGGTTCAGAGACTTCATTTTTCTGTCATTTGTCGTTTAACGGCTGCAAAAGTACACATTTCCCACGAAACCACCAAACAATTTGTCACTTTTTTAGCTTTTAATTGAAAAATATGTCACTGTCATTTGTCAGGCGAGGTGATGCGCTGTATAGCCGTATCGCCAGGCTTGAACAACAGCCCGCTACACGTCACGGCATCAGCCTTGTATTCGCGCAACTCTATCTTGCTCCAGTCTATCTGGTCCGTACGCTGTGCCAGAGGGGCGTGGGGAATGATGCTACCGTCGCGAACGAGGATGATAGCAGGAATCTTGCCTGCCTCGATGGTCTGATAGCCACCCTCATATACCCTACCCGACTGGTAGTCAATCCATTTGCCCTTCGGCAGATAGACGTCACGGCTGTTGCCTGATTCCATCAGCGGTGCTACAAGCATCTGACTGCCGAACATATATTCATCCTCCACGAGCCAGGCGCCCTTGTCCTGCGGAAACTCCACCAGCAACGCACGCACCATCGGCAGTCCGCGCTCTGAGCGAAGGCATCAGTGAACGACTCGCTGATGAGCCAGGGTTCCGTGGGCGGTGCACCGTGGGCTCGCGTATGGCTCGACAGGAATCCGAAGGGCAACCAACGGCGATAGATATCCTCAGGCGAAGCGGTCACGAAGCCACCCATATCGTGACTCCAGAAAGAGAAACCGCTCAGGCCAAACGACAGGCCGCCACGCAGGTCGCCCAACATACCTATATTATTAGTAGCCGCATCGCCGCCCCAATGCAGGGCATAGCGCTGACTTCCAGCCCAGGCTGAACGTGCCCAGATGATGCCCTCGCCAGGATGATTCTTCTCCACTACTTCCCACAGGGCTTTGTTATAGCGAAGCGGATAGAGGTTATGCTCATACAGTCCACCCTTGCCGCTATGGTAGAAACCGTTATAGGGCGCTGCCTCGCCGAAGTCACACTTGATGGTCGAAACGCCCTGCTTCATCAGACCCTCAATCTTCGACTGGTACCAACTGACAGTCTCAGGATTCGAGAAGTCGAGAATGGCATCTTCTACGGGCATACCGCCAGTGGCGTTCACCACGTGCAGACCCTTTTCGATAATCTCTGGGAAGAAGCGGTTCTTGGGCGTGAAGTAAGGCAACTGCCACAGACAAGTGTGGAAGCCGTCCTTAGACAGCTGTTTCAGCATGCCGACAGGATCGTGGAAGCGGTCCTTGGCAAACTGGTAGTCGCATTGCCAGTC